>JAVQWQ010000009.1:0-31998 GCA_033578915.1 Chitinophagales bacterium
GACAGCTCTATAACCACCCCTGAAGATAATCCCATCACAGTTTGTCTAATTATTCAGGATGTAGAAAGCGCTTCACAGATACATACAGTTACCGTTTGTGATGCGCCTGATAACGGCACAATCTCATTTGGCCCCGTTGTTAATAACAGTGTAATACCTCATACGGTGTGCTTAACCTATACTCCAATTTCTAACTTTAATGGAACTGATTCAATTTGCCTGACCATTTGCGACAATGGTTCTCCATTCTTATGCGACAATGCAGTTATAAGAGTTACAGTCACTCCTGTCAATGATCCTCCAGTTGCTAACGATGATAGCTATACAACTAATGAAGACACTCCACTGAACATCTCGGCCCCCGGAGTATTGGCTAATGATAGCGATCCGGCAGACGGAACATCTGTTACGGTTACTGGTGTTGTGAGTGGCCCGACCAATGGAACGCTTACACTGAATCCGAACGGTTCGTTTACTTATATTCCTAATCCAAACTTCAACGGCACGGATGTATTTTGCTACAGAATCACGGACAGCGGCACTCCATCGCCATTTCTTTCAGATACTGCTTGTGTTACGATAAGAGTTATCCCGGTTAATGACAGGCCTATTATTCCGGACACCACTGTCAACACTCCTGAAGATGTTCCAGTTACTGTCTGTGTGCCTTTCACTGATGCTGATGGAAATACCAACACCCATACTGCTACGTTGCTTTGTTCTCCACAAAGAGGTACTATCACTCCTCTAAGTGTGAATCAAGCCACAGATGTAGTATGCTTTACTTATACGCCTGGTCTAAATTATAATGGACAGGACCAGCTATGTATTGTGTTGTGTGACAATGGCTCGCCGGTACTTTGTGATACTTCCTTTGTTACTATAAATATAACTCCGGTAAATGATGCACCATTTGCAGATACAGTGTTTGTTACCACTTTTGAAAATAAACCTGTTGGTGTAAATGTCTCTGCAGCTACAGGTGATCCTGAGGGCAATCCGCTCACTTACACTTATTTTGGTGTAATACCCGGCGGAGGTACATTTGCAATTACAGGCAATGGGACTATAAATGTTTATCCTAACTCCGGTTTTACAGGAACGTTTACAATACCTTACAGGGTATGCGATTTAAGTCCTTTCCCCGTTAATGTATTGTGTGATACTGCTGTGATCATCGTTAAGGTTCTTCCTGCCACTGATACTTTGGTTAATCATGCCCCGGTAGCTAGCAACGACTATGTAACAACATCGGTTAACACACCTGTTGTGATTAATCAATTGGCTAATGATTACGATCCTGATGGTGATCCTCTTCAAGTAACTGTAACCGGTGCGCCTACAAACGGAACATTCCTATTAAATCCTAATGGCACCATTAATTATTTTCCGAACTCAGGGTTCTTTGGCTATGATACAATACGATACACCATTTGCGATCCGGCAGCTACTAAACTTCCCAAACCGCTTTGTGACAACGCTTTTATTGTAATCTTTGTATCTACCGATTCAACAGCAACAGTAAATGATCCACCAGTAGCTGCTGATGAATTTAAATTTATTTGCAGTAGCAGCAGTGTTCAGTTAAATGTATTGCAAAATGATTATGACCCCAACGGAAATGCTTTAACCAGCGTATCCATCATCAAAAATGTATCTAATGGGACACTCTCGCCCGGTTCACTCGGAATATATTTGTACACGCCTACATTAGGTTTCAATGGAAATGATACTTTAATTTATAGAGTTTGTGACAATGGAAATCCAGTTTTATGTGATACGGCTCTAGCTGTTATTAGTGTTGCAGGAAATCCAGTCATTACCCCATCAGCAACATCTCTCAATATTTGCAGCAATGAAAACGTAAATATCACTTTCACATCAAATATACCCGGCACCACATTTACATGGTCTGCCACTAACGGTACCAGCGGAACAGGTAACATCAATACTGTTTTGACAAACAATACAAATGCAAATATCACGGTTACATATTCAGTAACCGGTATCAGCCCGAATGGTTGTGCAAGTACTACTATTAACATACCGGTTATTGTTCGTCCTCGTCCAACAGTTACTGCTTCTGTTAATGGTGTATCATTCTGCTCAGGAGACAATGTTTTGATCAATCTGGCATCAAACCTTCCTGGAACAACTTATGCTTGGAGCGGCAGCAATGGTACAAGTGGTACAGGAACACCAATTAGTGATAATCCTATTAATAGTGGCATAAGTGATATTACTGTCACATATACCATTACCCCCACAGCAAGTGGATGTGTGGGTACCCCGTTGAGCGTGAGTGTTCTTGTTAGGCCTAAACCGGTGCTTACTGCAAATCCGCTTACGCAAACAGTATGCAGTGGTTCACCTGCCAGTATATCAATATCATCTACTGTTCCCGGAACCAGCTTTTCATGGTCTAGCAGTTCCGGTAATAGTGGTAACACTGCCGTGATCAATGAAAGCCCATTCAACAATACACCCACAAATCAAACTATAACATACACAATTAATGGCAATTTCAATGGATGTGCAGCAAACACAATTTTTGCGACTATCGTTGTAAGGCCAAGAGTAGTTGCAGATGCCGGCCCTGATTTTACAGCAGTCAACTGTTCAGCAAGTTGTGTTACATTAGGGGGCTCACCTACCGGATCAGGAGGCACAGGCAATCTTACTTATGCTTGGGGGCCTGGTACATCTCTTAGCAGCACCTCCTCTCCAAACCCAACAGCATGTGCGCTTTCCAACACAACGATTTACACGGTAACCGTTACGGATGCAGCCGGCTGTTCAGCTACTGATGCAGTACAGGTAACAATTTTGCCAAGTACGTTAGTGGCAGAAGCGGGCTCCGGTGGTCAAATCTGTCTGGGTAGTGGCAACAGCGTTACCTTAGGAGGAACTCCAACCGCTGTTGGAGGTAATGCACCTTACACCTATACATGGTCGCCTGTCTCCGACCTAAATCTGACTAATCCTGCCAATCCCATCGCTACTCCCGGAGTTACTACTAAATATTTTGTAACTGTTACTGACCAATCGGGTTGTACATCCATAGATTCGGTTACTGTAATAGTGCATCCTGCCGTGTTTGTGAACGCCGGTAATGATACAACTATTTGTGCCGGCAACTCAGTCATTATTGGAGGCAGCCCAACGGCAAGTGGCGGAGCGTTTCCATACCTATACCAGTGGACACCGGAAGTCGGATTGAGTAACAACAATGTTGCAAATCCTGTTGCAACACCTGTAGCCACTACTAATTATACAGTTTTAGTTCGCGATGCCAATGGATGTACGGCAAGGGATGTTGTGATTGTGAGAGTAAATACAAGGCCGATTGCCGATGCAGGACCTGATCGCACTTTAGTAAGCTGCCCATCAGATAGTGTTATTATTGGCGGTACTCCAGCAGCTACCGGTGGGGCAGGCGGTTATTCATATCAATGGATACCAGGAACTGGATTAAATAATGCTACTGTGGCCAATCCTTCTGTAAAAGGCTTGACAAATAGCGCTTTCTACACCCTGTTGGTTACAGATGCAAACGGATGTACTTCAACTGACGTGGTTTTAGTAAATGTTGTACCCGGTAATCTTGTTGCTGATGCAGGCAATGATAAAGAATACTGTGCAGGATCTCTTGCTCCGGTTACATTAGGAGGATCTCCCACGGCAGTTGGCGGTTCTCCAGCTTACAATTATAGTTGGTCCCCTGTTACCGGATTAATAGGCAGCCCCAACTCTCCGAATCCTTTAGCCAACCCGTCATCAACAACTACTTATTATCTTACAGTTACTGATTCCAAAGGGTGCGTATCTACTGATTCAGTGATTGTGAGGGTGAATCCGTTGCCCGTTGTCAATGCAGGAAATGATACCGCTATATGCTCAGGAACCTCTGTTATTATTGGTGGCAATCCTACAGCGACCGGAGGGTCCGGCTCTTATTCGTATCAATGGCAACCAGGAACGGGCTTGAGCAGTGCAACTGTTTCAAATCCTGTTGCCAGGCCGGCATCAACTACATCCTATATTGTAACTGTTACTGATAGTAAAGGATGTTCAGCGACTGACAACATAACTGTTTTTGTAAGGCCGAATCCGGTAGCTGATGCAGGCCCTGATAAAACTTTGGTAGCTTGTTCCTCAGATAGTATTGTTATTGGAGGCAGCCCTTCGGCAAGTGGAGGACAAAGCCCATATATCTACACATGGACTCCTGCAACAGGCCTAAGTTCGATTACAGCACCTAATCCATCTGTCAAAAATTTAGGAAGTAGCACCACTTATACTTTGATTGTGAGAGATGCTAATGGCTGTACTTCGTCAGACCAAGTATTTGTTCAGGTTAATCAACCTTCGTTGGTGGTAGAAGCGGGTCCTAATGCTGCTTATTGTAAAAATACACCAGCTCAAATACCCCTCGGTGGTGTGCCAACAGTTACCGGAGGAGTTTCCCCGATTACATACTCATGGACGCCTGCTGCAGGATTGAACATTACTAATATATCCAATCCTATTGCATCGCCAGATACTACAACGACTTACACAGTTGTTGTAACCGATGCTCGCGGTTGCCAGGCCAGCGACACAGTAAGAATAACAGTATATGACAGCCCAATTGTAAATGCTGGTAGAGACACAACGGTTTGCTTTGGTACTACCCTAATATTAGGAGGCAACCCAACGGCTACCGGAGGCCGTCCACCGTTCAGATATCAGTGGTCTCCTACCAATGTGGTACCAGTTAACGGAGCTAATCCTATTGCTTATCCGACAGGAACAACTACATACGTTGTAACTGTTACAGATGCTAATAATTGCACTGCTACGGATAATATCGTAGTGAATGTTGCTCAACCGTTAATTGTTAGTGCAGGGCCTAACAGAACAATTACATCCTGCCCGGGAGACTCTGTAACTATCGGAGGCTCACCAACAGCAAGCGGAGGAACCGGCGCTTACCGATATTCCTGGTCCCCTTCAACAGGACTTAGCAGCACCAATGTTGCGAACCCAATAGTGAGCGGTATTACGCAATCTACTGTTTATACCGTAACAGTTACTGATGCATTGGGTTGTTCCGCAACAGCTATTGTTACCGTTCAGGTTGTTCCTTCTACATTACAGGCAAATGCGGGTAATGACATATTTATTTGCTTTGATCCTTTAGCTCAACCGGTTACACAACTGGGTGGCAATCCAACTGCTATCGGAGGTACTTCGCCTTACACTTATTCGTGGTCTCCTGCTGTTGGTTTGAACAATCCTAATATTCCCAATCCAATCGCCTCGCCTTCGGCCACAACTACTTATTTCGTACTTGTAACGGACAATAAAGGGTGTACTGCCACTGACACAGTCGCGGTTAGCATTAGCAATCAAATCACAGTTGTTCTAAGCAACGATACTTCGATTTGTGCAGGAGACACAGTGAGATTGGGCAGATCACCTGTTGTTATTGGAGGCAATCCACCTTACACCTATAGTTGGACACCGTCTTTTGCCCTATCAAATTCTTCTGCTGCAAACCCGTTAGCATTTCCGTCCACAACTACTACTTATGTTCTTAATGTAACGGATGCAAGGGGTTGTACAGGTAGTGGTGCACAAACAATTAGTGTTAATCCTAACCCAGTAGCAGATGCCGGACCGGACAAAATATTGGTCAATTGTGCAGGCGCTACCGTAACCCTGGGAGGAACACCACCAGCAAGTGGCGGCAGCGGAGGATTTCAATATCAGTGGACACCTCTCACAGGAATAAACAATGCTTCGCTACCTAATCCTACTGTCAGCGGTATCAGTAGTTCCCAAAATTACACTCTAAGAGTTACCGACAGCAAAGGGTGCAAAGCTTCTGATCAGGTGCTGGTTACGGTTGTTCCCTCCTCGCTCACCGCTGAAGCCGGAATATTTAACACCTCTATATGCTTTGGAGATACCTCCGGTGTAGTTCTGGGAGGATTCCCGACGGCACAAGGAGGAACACCTTCCTATACCTACAACTGGGCACCTTCAATCGGCTTATCCTCTGCAAGTGTTTCTAACCCTGTTGCAAGGCCTCTTACAACAACAACATATTATGTAACTGTTACGGATGTTAACGGATGCACTGCCGTTGATTCAGTTACTATTAGAGTCAATTCGGTTCCATTAGCAAATGCTGGCAGAGATACTTCTATTTGTTTAGGTTCATCTGTTCAACTGGGAGGCAACCCTTCTGTGACAGGAGGTACAGGCCCTTATGCATATAATTGGTCTCCATTGTTAGGCAATGTATCTAATCCTACGGTTACACCTACTTCAACAACTGTCTATGGTTTGACGGTTGTTGATGCAAACGGATGTGCTTCAAATTCTATTGTAACAGTAACTGTAAGGCCACGTCCAACCGCTGATGCGGGTCCGGATAAGAATCTGGTATCCTGTAACGCAGATAGTGTGATCCTTGGAGGATCTCCTGTTGCAAGTGGCGGAACTCCACCTTATAATTATAATTGGCAGCCATTTGGTTTCACAGTGGCTCAACCTGTGGTGAAAAATCTCGCCAGCACTACCGACTTTACATTAGTTGTAACAGATCAATTCGGATGTACTGCATCAGATGTAGTTCGCGTAAATGTTTCTGCAAGTACACTACAGGTAAATGCTGGCAATGGCGGAGCATATTGTGAAGGTACTAATGGAAGTGTTCAACTTGGCGGAAGTCCTACTGCACAAGGTGGTACACCTCCTTATACATATGTATGGACAGGTCCGAGCTTGTCGTCTAACAATACACCCAACCCCATCGCTTCGCCAGCACAAACAACCACTTATACTGTAGTTGTAACCGATGCCGCGGGCTGCCAGGCTGCCGGAACAGTAACAGTTACCGTAAGGCCTAAACCTGTCGTCAACTTTAACCTTAACAACCCATATTGTTCTAATACGCCGAGTATTCCTTTAACCGGAACACCTGGTGGTGGAACATTCTCCGGAACAGGTGTATCAGGTAATTTATTTGTTCCTTCGCTTACAGGAAGCGGAACATTTAATATTACCTACAGCTACACCGATAATAATGGTTGTAGTAACAGCATCACTAAGCCTATAATTATCACACCGGCTCCGGTTGTTACTTTATCGAACAACAACACAGAATACTGTAAAAACGATCCGCCGATTACTCTTGTCGGTAACCCTGCCGGAGGCAGATTCTTCGGAAATGGAGTAGATTCTATAACAGGCATCTTCTCGCCATCTCTGGCACAAATCGGCAATAATGTTATCAGTTACATTTACACAGATGCTAATGGCTGTACTGCAGGTGCATTCTCCAACATCAGAGTAAAAAGTCTTCCATCGCTTAATATAACTGCCAGCAAGGATACTATCTGTATTGGCGGGTCTGCAATATTAAGCGCTTCTTATTCTCCTGATGTACTGAACATACAGTGGTTTGATGTGAATGGTACCTTTATTACCACTTCTTTAAATCCTGTAACAGTCAATCCTGTGAGAAAAGATCACGGCTATGTAGCAGTTGCTATCAATGTGCCAAACAACTGTATTGTAAGGGATACAGTATTTATACACGTTAATCAACGGCCGGTTGCCAACCCGGATGTACTGAATACCTGTGAAGATAGTTCTATTACGGTATCTTTGACAACGAATGATACTGATGAGGAAAATGATAGGTCATTCATAACTATCTTAAAACAACCTAAGAGAGGTTCAGTTGCTATATTGAATTCATCAACAGGAACTATACGATATACCCCGGATACTGACTTTAATGGTTCGGAGGTGTTTGAATACATTTTGTGCAATCAGCAGTGTGTGAATGATTGCGATACAGCTTCTGTACTTGTAAATGTTTGTCCGGTTAACGATCCTCCTGTAATTACAGTAGTGGTAACTACTATTCCTGAAGATTCTTCGGTGGTAGTTTGTCCGCCCGTATTCGATGCAGACACCAACCATCTTGTTGTATCAGTTGTGAATTGTGGCGCTGCAAATGGAACGGTTACCAAAACAAACGATACATGCTTCTTATATAAACCTAATACCGATTGGAATGGAATAGACACCATTTGTACTGTTGTATGTGATCCATTTGGCGCTTGCGATTCCAGTATTGTTATTATCAACGTAACTCCAAGAAATGAACCCCCTGTTGCCAACCCGATTACCGTTACTACAATTAAGAATGTGCCTGTTCCAGTCAACGTGGCTTCAGCCACTTTGGATCCAAATGGCGATCCAATGAATTATAGTTATGGCACACCAAGCGTACCTGGTACGGTTGTTACAGTAACAACTAATGGAGGAATAGTTATTGCTCCTCCTTCCGGATACACAGGTGTTATTACCATACCATACTATGTATGCGATTTGGCTAAGTATCCTTTTACGCCGCTTTGCGATACCAGCTTTATAACTGTAGTGGTATCTGACACCGGTGTTGCTAATCAGCCTCCTGTTGCTAACAATGACTACGCCTCAACGCCTAAAGGAGTACCAGTTAGTGTGAACGTCTTTGCCAATGATTTCGATCCTAATGGAGACCCGATTGTTGTTGTAAGCGTAATTAATGCTCCTGATAATGGTATTATTACCTCAATATCCGGAACCACAGGTGTCGTTGGTTATCTTCCTAACCCTAATTTTGAAGGATGTGATACTTTCACGTATGTAATTACTGATGGAAAGGGAGGATTAGATACGGCAGATGTTGTAGTTTGTATTATCAACAATCCGTTATATACCAACAATCCACCTGTTGCTGTAAACGACTATGCATCAACCAACCGAAATGTTCCTGTAACGATACCGGTGTTGAATAACGATAATGATCCAGATGGAAATTCAATTGTTCTTCAGCCGTCTTTACCTTGCGGGCCTCTGAGAGGAACTGTTACTGTGAATTCAAACGGCACAATAACATATACTCCTGGAATAAATGCTAACGCGCTTCAGCCAGATACATTCTGCTATGTCATTTGCGACAACGGCAATCCGCAGCTATGCGACACGGCAAGAGTAGTTGTAAGCGTGCCCAACTCTGTAGTAGCAGTCAATGATGATACCATTACAGGACTAAATACGCCTGTTACCGTGAATGTATTTGCGAACGATTTTGATCCGGAGAATGACTCCTTCTGTCTTGCCGGAATCGTTGCTCAGCCGGTATTTGGTTCTCTCTTCTTTACATACATCAATGGCGATTCTTGCAAGCCTCTGATTACATACACCCCGGACAGCAACTTTGTAGGGTCAGATGGTTTCTGCTATGCTATTGTTGATCAGTGGGGTGCAAGGGACACTGCCTGCGTGAATATTAACACTATCATTTGTATTTCACCCCAGGTTATTGGCGACAGTATATTTATGTTGCAAGGTAGTGATACCATCATTGATGTACTGGCCAATGACATCAGGTATGGAGTGCCGCTTACTGTTACCATTGAGCAGAATTCACTCCATGGCGCCAACGTTCAGGTGATCGGTAATAAAGTTTACTATAAGCCGCAGCCCGGCTTCTTTGGTAATGATTACCTGATATACCGTGCTTCAGGAATTTGCGGAACAGATACTGCTTATATAAGTATCACTGTCATTCCGGCATGTGCTGCTGTTAATGCAAATAATGATTATGCACTAACATTAGTAAATACTCCAGTTAGTGTTAGTGTGCTTCTTAATGACGATAATCCAAATCCCAACCCGCTTAATGCTTCAATCATCAGAGGGCCTAAAAACGGAAAGGCTAGTATGACTAACGGTGTGCTCACCTATAGGCCCGACAGCGGATTTATAGGTCTTGACACGATTCGCTATATAGCTTGCACCCGTTGTGCAGGTAAGTCGTACTGCGACTCGGCCCTTGTAATTATTCAGGTAGATTCTACTTTATGTCCATCACCTGTGAGAGCAAATCCTGACTTGTTTGCAGTAGGTTACAGTTGTGAATCTACATTAGATGTAGTGTTGAACGACATCAACTTCATTGGCACAACAATTAGTATAATTGACAGTCCTAAATTGGGAAGCGTTCGTGTGAACAATGCTGGGCAGATTATTTATAAACCCAATGGACAAAATGTATCTGGTAAAGACGATTACTTCATCTACCGTTTATGCAATAGTTGTGGTCAATGCGATACCGCAAAAGTCAATATCAAAATCACAGGTTTCCCCTGCAACGGAACCTATCCAATAGCCATTCCAGATACCTTTAAAATATGTAAGAATACTATTGCAACACTTGCGCCGTTGGCAAATGATTACGACCCAGACGGTGGTATTTTATCGCTTGACAGCTTCATCTACACCGGCAACGGAGTGGCTGTTCGTGCGAATAATTTCTTTATCCGATACATTCCGCCTGCAGATTATATAGGTACAGACTTTATATATTATACTATTTGTGATAATGGCACGCCTAAGCTATGTCAAAGTGCTGGCATTGTAATTATCGTAGATAGCTGCGTGAATCATCCGCCTGTTGTTGCAGAAGATCCGATACTTGATACTACTTATGTCAATACCCCTAATGAAACATGTGTCAATGTGTTTGACCCGGATGGCGATGCTGTGCTTGTAGCAGGCTCCTATGGAGCGAATCATGGAAGTGTTGCATTTAGTAGCAACAATAATTGCTTCACTTACTCACCTTCTCGTGACTTTATTGGCAACGACACCTTCTATGTGATAGTTTGCGATAACAACCCGTATGGGTCGCAGTGCGATACTATAACAGTGATCTATACCGTACTGCCGTTGCCACCCGGACAAACTCCTCCTGTTGCTGTTACTGATGTGGCAGCTACAGACAGCGCCAAACCTGTTACCGTTAACATTCTATTTAACGACTACGACAACGATGGCGATAGTATTTACATTTGTGTTGCTCCTCTTTCAGACCCCAAACATGGAACTGCAGTGTACAATAACAATGGCACTATTACCTACACACCGTTCCCTGGATTTGTAGGAATTGACACTTTCACTTATGTGTTATGTGATGGTGGCACGCCTACGCTACGAGATACCGGTATAGTTATCGTTTATGTTGGAGTGAAACCTACTCCTGATGCGCGCGACTTACCTTGCGATTCAGTGATATCAATTAACAATCAGCGAATTGTTATAGATGTGCTGGCAAACGACAATCTTCCGCTCGCGTTAGATACAATTGTTAGTATCGTTGCTCGACCTCTGAACGGAGCAGTAGCTGTTAACGGAGACCGGACCATTACCTATCAGCACAACGAAGGATTTGAAGGCGTAGATAACTTTACGTATAGCGTCTGTGTTGTTATTGGCAATGCCGTAGGATGCGATACTGCTTCTGTCTGTGTTACTGTAATTGATACAACTGTTGAATGTGTATTCCCCAACGCGTTTTCACCAAATGGCGATGGAATAAACGATTTGTTCATTATTAACTGTAATGGCCAATACCCCTTAGCCACACTTCGCATTTTCAACAGATGGGGTAACGAAGTATGGTATAGCGAAGGGCATTATCAAAACAACTGGAATGGTACAAACAAGGAAAACAAAGATGTTCCGGATGGTACCTACTACTACATCTATGACTACGGAGACGGCACTAATCGCAAAGAAGCGCGATTTGTAGTAATAACCAGATAATATATGTTGTGATATGATAAAACTATTGTTTCATTATTAAACACAAACAAAAGAAATTATGCAGAGGTACTTTTTATTAGCATCTTTAATAACCATGTTGAATCTGGCAAACGCACAGCAAGATGCCATGTACAGCATGTATATGTTTAACGGCCTATTTTTAAATCCAGCCTATGCCGGAAGTCATGAGGTGATAAGCGCAATGGCAATATACAGGCATCAATGGGCAGGTTTTGATGGCGCTCCAAGGACCTTTAATGCAAGTATTCACGCTCCTTTCAAGAGAGATCAATATGCTCTGGGGGCTACAATCATGAACGACAGGCTTGGGCTTACAAACATGTTTTCTGTCATTCCGGCTTTTTCCTATCGTATCAAAGTAAGAAAGTCAAGAATTTGTTTAGGGATTCAAACCGGGTTCACATACTACCAACAGCGAAATTCAGATGCTATATTGCCTGATGGATTGGATGTGGACCAGGTTTTCAGCGTTAATCAAAACCTTCCGCTCTTTAATGTTGGCTTTGGTATATACATATATGGCAAGCGTTACTTTATTGGTGCGTCAGTTCCACATCTTATTCCAAACAGCCTGAGAGAAGAATTTAATCTGGTAAAGGCCGGGGAAAAAGTTGCCAGACAGTACAATCACTACTTACTTACAGCAGGTTACATCTTTGGTAAAGATGGAAACATTGTTAAAGTGAAACCGACTTTCCTAATGAAGTATGTTCAAGGAGATAGGCGCAACCTACCCCAATTTGATTTTAACCTGAATTTTCTCTTTATAGAGCGTTTATGGATTGGTGGAGGTTGGCGGCTTGGTGGCGATTACGACCGCTGGCGCGGAGAGTCAGCCATAGCTATGCTAGAGGCTAAGATCACTCCACAGCTCCGTGTTGGATATGCCTACGACATAACTTTAAACCGAACAAATCCCTATCAGGGCGGAACACATGAGATAATGCTGGGATATGACTTCTCCTACAATCGCAAGAGGTTTGTAACTCCCAGATATGTAAAATATTTTTAAACAATAATTCTAAACTCTCCTATAATATACCTGACTATGAACAAAATATCGTGGGTACTCATCGCTCTCTTAACAGTAAGCTTTATTGCGCAATCATCAGCGCAAAAAGCAAGAGAGCGCCTCGGCGATTATTACTTCAAGCGATTCGATTTTAAAACAGCCTTAGTTTACTATACACGAGCCATTAAAAAAGATAGCGGCAACGCATCTCTAAGGCAGAAAATTGCAGATAGTTATCGTTTATTAAACAACTGGGAAGAAGCAGAAAAGTGGTATGCGCTCACTGCTAATGATGCCGGTTTAAAACCCGAAAACAAACTTTATTACGCAGAAGCTCTCCGCAGCAATAAAAAATATGACGAGGCGCGCGTCTTTTACAAAGCATATTTGGATTATGACAACAATCCCAGCGTGCGCAACAGGCTTAATGGCCTTGATAAAATTCGCGACCTTGCAAAAGACAAAGGGATCTATAACATTGAATTGCTAACCATAAACTCGGCCGCTTCAGATTTCGGGCCGGCATTTTACAAAGAGGGAAAGATTATGTTCTGTAGTAACCGCCATAAATCAGGCAGGGGAGTTGACAGAAAAGATAGTTGGACCTCTGCCCCATTTCTTCAGATTTACGAAAGTGAGAACGATGGAAGCGGGAATATTGTAGGTGCGAAGTTGATGCAGGGTAAGCAACCTAATAGAAAATTTCACGAAGGGCCGCTTTGCTACAATAAAAAACTTGATGAGATTTACATTACCAGAAGCAATTACATCAAGAACCGTCCTTATTCTAGTAAAGATAAAACCGTTAAGCTAAAAATTTACAGAATGGTTTATCTCCCCGATCAGGCGAGATGGGGCGATGAGATTTTAGAAGCAGTGCCTTTTAACAGCAAGGATTATTCAACATGCCATCCTTCTCTTACTGCGGATGGAAAAACCTTATATTTTGCAAGCGATATGCCTGGTGGTTATGGCGGAGTTGATTTGTACGTCTCTCACAGGCAAATTGGAGGCGAATGGGGCGTACCCCAAAACCTCGGTCCCGAAATTAATACCCCCGGCGATGAGATGTTCCCCTTTATTGCAGAAGACAGCACCCTTTACTTTGCATCAAATGGACATGAAGGACTGGGAGGGCTCGATGTATTTAGCTCTAGTTTAATAAACGGAAAATGGTCTAAGCCTGAAAATTTGGGTTATCCAATCAATACAAACAAAGACGATTTTGGTTTTATAATAGACCCTTCCAACAAATACGGCTTTTTTGTTTCCAATCGTGAAGGAGGCGTTGGAGATGACGACATATATAAGTTTACTAAAAAGGGGATATCTATCAATGTACTGGTTTATAATAGCAAAACCAAAGAGCCACTTAAAGATGCACGAGTAATTATCTTTGAAAATGGCGTAGAGAAAGGTAGCCGGTTGACGGATGCCAACGGTTACATTATCATTCCTGCCTTGCCAAAACGCAACTATAAATTTATGGCCTCCAAAGAAGGATTTATGCCTGAAACGGCAGAGGCCATCACAGAAAACAAGCCTGTTTCTGTGCAAATACCGTTGCAGCAAATGGCCAGTAGCCTGAATTTAGAAGTTACTGTTATAGACAAAAAAACAAAAGAGCCTATCCCCGGAGCAACAGTAAAATTGGTAAATATGAACAATCAGCAGCCTCTTCGGGCTGAGACTGATCAAGGTGGAAAAGCCTTTTTTGAATTGGAACCTTCCAGTAATTATCGTATTGAGGCGGGTAAAGAGTTTCCCGGCGACCCTAACATACGCTATTTAACCGTTTCTTCCACTGTAAGCACTGTGGGAAAACAGGCCCCTGGAACACTCTATGCTACTTTAGAATTGGAAAAAGTGAAAAAAGGCGTTGCTATCAAAATCGAAAACATATATTACGATCTTGACAAGTGGAACATCAGGCCGGACGCTGCCCGTGAGCTCGATAAGTTAGTTAAGATTTTATTAGATAATCCTACTATGCAAATAGAGCTAAGCTCTCATACTGATTGCCGTGCTACTGCTGATTATAACCGAATTTTATCAACCAAACGTGCTGAGGCTGCCGTAAACTACATCATAAGCAGAGGTGTGAATAAAAATCGCTTAATAGCTGCAGGATACGGAGAAAGCCGACTGGTTAACAAATGTGCCTGCGAAGGCGATGTAAAATCTGATTGCACAGAAGAGCAACATCAGGAAAACCGACGTACTGAGTTTAAAATATTGAAATTCTGATTTCATATTTCATAAACGGAACAAACGATATCCCAAACTATGCCTAATGTTGCATTTGTCTTTCCCGGCCAAGGCAGCCAGTTTACCGGGATGGGTAAAGAATTATATGACCGCAGTGAAACAGCGAGGGAACTTTTTCTCAGAGCAAATAAAATTTTAGGATTTGATATTGCTTCAATAATGTTCGAAGGCTCTGAGGAAGATTTGAAACAAACCAAGGTAACACAACCGGCTATCTTTATACATTCTGTAGTTTTTTTTTCGTTAATAGAAAATCTTTCTCCACAGGCTGTTGCCGGCCATTCGCTCGGAGAGTTTTCTGCATTGGTGGCTGCCCGGGTTTTAAATTTCGATGAAGCGCTCAAACTCGTACAGGTTCGAGCTATGGCTATGCAACATGCCTGCGAATTACAACCCTCATCAATGGCAGCCGTTTTGGGTTACCAAAGCGAAGCGCAGGTAGAGCAAATATGCTCAAGTATTGAAGGAGACGTGGTAGTCCCTGCCAATTATAACGCTCCCTCTCAGTTAGTGATATCCGGAACAGTTTCCGGCATAGATAAAGCTATAGAACTTTTGCGCCAGGCAGGTGTGAAACGTGTAGTGAAATTGCCTGTAGGTGGCGCTTTTCACTCTCCGCTTATGGAGCCCGCCCGCAGAGAGCTTCAACAACATATAGAGTCACTTAACTTCTCCACTCCAGTTTGTCCGGTCTATCAGAATGTGTGTGCAAGGGCAGTGAATGATGCTTCCTCAATAAAACAAAATCTTATTCAACAACTCACCGCCCCGGTCAAATGGACACAGACTATACTTCAGATGCAAGCTGACGGATTCAACACCTTTTATGAAATGGACCCGGGTAATGTACTCAGTGGTTTAATCAAAAAGATAGATGCTTCGCTTACCTGCCTCAAGCCAAAAGTACTGCCGCCAGAAAATGTATGAAAGCTTTCAAGAATTAATTCCGCCCTCCTTGAGCTTTTCTGTTTGCTCAGCTACAGCAAGGGCTTCAAGCATTTCGTCAATCTCCCCGTCCATAAAGGCATCCAGATTATAGATACTCATGTTGATGCGGTGGTCGGTAACCCGCCCCTGAGGATAGTTATAAGTTCTGATTTTGGCGCTGCGGTCACCAGTGCTTACAAGCGTTTTTCTCCTTGCTGCAATTTCATTTTCATGTTTGCGCACCGCTGCTTCATAAATTTTAGTCTTCAGCATTTTCAAAGCCATCTCGCGGTTTTTATGTTGGCTGCGCTCTTGCTGGCATTCTACCACCACTCCAGTGGGGATATGAGTGAGCCGTACTGCGCTCTCGGTGCGGTTTACATGCTGGCCGCCGGCCCCACTGGCTCTGAACACGTCCATTTTTATATCTGCCTCGTTAATTTCAACATCCACCTCGTCAGCTTCGGGTAAAACCGCCACCGAAGCGGCAGATGTATGGATACGGCCCTGAGCCTCTGTTTTAGGGACGCGTTGAACCCTATGCACTCCGCTTTCAAACTTCAGAGTGCCGTAAACATTCTCCCCTTTTATCTCAACGATGATTTCCTTATAGCCTCCTACGGTTCCTTCACTTGCGCTTACCAGATTAACCTGCCATCCTTTTTTTTCGCAATAACGCGTGTACATACGCAACAGATCGCCGGCAAAAATACTTGCCTCATCTCCTCCTGTTCCGGCGCGTATCTCAAGCAAAACGTCTTTTTCATCTTCTGGATCCCGCGGCACCAGCAGCTTTTTTAACCTTTCCTCAAGCTTCTCTTTCTCCTTTTCCAACTGTTCCAGATCCGATTTTGCCAGCTCTCTGAACTCTTCATCTTTTTCGTTACTCAGAATTTCTTTATTGTTGTCAATGTTGCTGAGCGTAAGCTTATATTGCTCATACACCTTTACAATTTCTTCCAGTTCCTTATATTCTTTATTGAGCTTTGCAAACTGTTTCATGTCGGCTGTTGCTGCCGGATCCATCAGCATTTTACCGATCTCAATAAATCGCCCCTTCAACGATTCTAATTGTTCAAACATTTTATTTATTTCCCAAAAATCGGCGCGAATTTAGGGCATTATTTAAAAGTATAGAGGGCTATCCGTAATCACCTTAGCCTGTAAGAATTTTTCTCTATAGGAAACAGAGATGAAGAGTTTTTTTAGCGATAGAGTTATGATACAAAAATTTTTGGGGGTGCCCCTGCGGCCTCGCGCCTGCGGCGCGAGGCCGCAGGGGACGGGCTGCTGCGGGGTACGCTTCGCTTCCGTACTTCACTGCGTTTCGCACCGCTCACTACGTTCGCGCCCTTCGCATCCCTCACCCATGTTCAGCAGAGAATAAATTGCTCTTTAAAATGTTGTTTCAAAAAAAAATTTTGAAGCGAAGCAAACTTAAGCCCCTTCGCGCAGTTACTTGGTTACAGAGGCCTTGGCACAATATACCTCATCCCCTGCCTGAATCCGTATAAAATACAGCGCCTGAGGCAAATGGCCCACAGAGAGAGAAATTATGTTGCTGGTGGCCTGAAGAAGATATTTTTCACTCGATACCACCCGTCCGTCAAGATTTAATATTTCAATTAAGGCCTCCCGCTCTTCAGATGCCGTCACAAGTAAATTTATCTTTTCTTTAGCGGGGTTAGGATAAATACTCCATTCTTTTACAAGATTATTTGTTTCGCTTATAGAAGAGTAATTTTCAAACTGAGGGTTGAAATTAGTCCAACCTGCAAGCCAGTTGTCATTTGGCCCGAAAGCGCCCACATAACTCACGCGTTTAAACCATGAGCCGAGTTTGCCGCCGGAACCCGGACCATCGTTTTCAAAACTTGAGCCACTCAGTGCGGGCGAATTGTTCTGAGGCAGAAAGTTGAAATTGTTGATATCAAAAGGCTCAACCAGTTTTACAAAGTCATTTGCATTACCTCCGTAAATGCGGTTATTGTTTTTGCTGCTATATAGAACAATGGAATCTATTGACGAAACCCAATTTCTCTCAACAGAGCCGGCTACTATGTTATTTTTAAATTCAATAGTGTCGTTATTGAATTTATTCTGCGTACCTATACCCTCGAAGCGTATGCCCTGACGGTAGCCCATAAAGATGGAATTAAAAATACTTTGTGCGCTGTTTCTTCTTATTCTGGCCGCCCAGCCGTGATTCTCAGATATGGGAGAGGTTTTCGTTTTTGCAGGGCCAACGCATGTAAAGTTACTGATTACACCGCTGGTGTAGGGCTTGCTGTAGCTCGATTGGTCATCGTTGTCGCTCTCGAAACCGTTAGAGGGATCTCCCTCGTCGGCCACAGAGTCTTCCTTTACTATCAGTCCGAACTGTGCAAAACCAGTCCACCCGTTATCCGTATCAAAATCGTCATCGCGCGTGCTGTATGCAACGATATATCTCAGATTTACATTTCCTCCCCATATTTCAAAAGCATCATCCAGCGAGTAGCTGATCATCACGTGGTCAATCTGTGTTTTTCTGCCTACTGCGCCAAGCGAGAGCGAGTTAAGCTCTGAATTCGTGCCGCAGGTATATCCTGCATATTCTATTCGCACATAGCTCAACACTCCGGAACTGTCGTCAGGATTATTTCCACCATATAAATAATCGGGAGGCACGCCACATTCAAATAGTTTCTGTACGAATTGTCCCTGAGGGTTGTAGGTGTTCAGGGGAGCATTTCCGGCTATGGAAATACCACCCCAGTCACCGCGCTTTCGTTGACCCGGCGGACGGTTTGAGGTAAAAATGATGGGTTTTTCTGGTGTGCCCCTTGCAATAATTTTAGCGGTGTTGGTTATAATTAATCTCGACACTACATTGTAATCCCCTTTAATAATAGTGCCGGGTTCTATAGTTAATGTGGCATTTCTAACAACAACTTCGCCTACTAACAAATAAATATTGTCACTTGTCCAGGTAGTGTTTGTGGTTATGGGGATGTTTCCGTCCACAACAATTACGGCTGCCCTGATGCAATAAACTATGAATACTAATAATAAAACACATACCTTTCTCATAATGCATACTTTTTCCAAAGCGTTTTCAAAACTATCAAACTAAGCAGAAAAAGAATATTAAGAAAACGTTTTGCTTGAAAAACAAAAAAACTTCTTCATTTTGCGAACGAAAAAAATTTGTATGCAATACGATTTGATTGTTATCGGAAGCGGGCCTGGCGGTTATGTCGCTGCGATACGTGCTTCACAACTCGGCATGAAGGTGGCCGTGGTTGAAAAAGAAAGTTTGGGAGGGGTTTGTCTCAACTGGGGTTGTATCCCTACTAAAGCATTGCTAAAAAGTGCGCAGGTTTTTGAATATCTAAAACACGCATCAGACTATGGCATAACTGTTACAGAGGCAAAGCCAGATTTCAAAGCTATGATACAGCGCAGCCGCAAAGTGGCTGATGGCATGAGCAAAGGCATTCAGTTTTTATTTAAGAAAAATAAAATTGATGTGTTATATGGCTTTGGTAAGCTGAAGCCCGGAAAAAATGTAGAAGTAACAGATACTGAAGGAAAGAAAAACATTTACCATGCGCCACACATCATCATTGCAACCGGGGCGCGAAGCCGCGAGTTACCTTCGCTTAAGCAAGACGGAAAAAAGATTTTTAGTTATCGCGAAGCTATGACGCTGCCTGAGCAGCCGGAGAGCATGCTCATCGTTGGCAGCGGTGCCATAGGGATGGAATTTGCCTACTTCTATAATTCTATTGGAACAAAAGTAGTTGTGGCAGAATATCTCGACAGAGTGCTGCCGCGCGAGGATGTTGAAGTGAGTCGGGAGATGGAAAAAATAATGAAGAAAAAAGGAATTGATATTCGCACCCAGACCTCGGTAGAGCGCGCTGATACGTCCGAAAAAAAATGCAAAGTATGGCTAAAGAACAAAGAGGGCAAAGAAGAAATTATATCTTGCGATGTTATACTTTCAGCCGCAGGCATCACCACAAATCTTGAGGGTTTAGGGCTGGAGGAAAGTGGGGTGAAAACCGAAAAAGGCTTGGTGATAACTGATGAGTTTTATAGAACTTCTGCAGAAGGAATATATGCCATTGGAGATGTGGTAAAAGGCCCGGCCTTGGCACATGTGGCTAGCGCAGAAGGCATAGTGTGTGTAGAAAAAATAGCTGGCCATCACCCCGAGCCCATCAACTACGATAATATTCCTAGCTGTACCTATTGCAGCCCAGAAGTGGCAAGTGTAGGCCTCACAGAAGAAGAAGCCAAAAAAAGAGGATATGAGATTAAAATTGGTAAGTTTCCGTTCTCTGCTTCCGGCAAAGCCAGTGCCGCCGGCGCCAAAGAAGGTTTTGTAAAAGTAATATACGATGCTCGTTATGGGGAGTGGTTAGGTACACATATGATAGGGCACAATGTTACAGAAATGATAGCTGAGGTGGTTGTTGCACGAAAACTGGAGACCACAGGGCACGAGATTATCAAAAGTATTCATCCGCATCCTACTATGAGCGAAGCTATCATGGAAGCCACTGCTGCTGCATTTGGTGAAGTAATTCACCTGTAATCAGGTTTATGTTAGAATACAATCAGGCAGTCTGGAATTAATGTATTTATTTTTTGAGTTTCCTCAGCGCTAATAGATGTACTTTTTGCCTGAAGCAACCTTAAAGATGGGAAAACGTTTTCTTTGAGGTTATCAGCCTTTAATTGTTTATTGAAGCTGACATCTAAAGTGGACAAGGCCGGCAAACTTTGAATTACCAATGGAAATGATCTAAATTGATTATAGCTTAGGTCAAGTATTTTTAATTGCTTTAAATTTTGCATGCTCTGAGGCAAACGATTCAATAAATTATGCGAAACATTTAGTTTAATTAATCGCTCCAGTTGGCCAATTTCTTCAGGAATATCGGTAAATTGATTAAAAGCTATTTCCAGTTCCTCTAAATGGACAAGCGATGAAATGCCGGCCGGTATTGTCTTAATTTGATTGCCGTTTAATTGTACGACTTTTAAACTCTGGCACTTGAAAATAACAGAAGGAAATTCTGTAAAAGCATTATCATTTAGAAGAATTTTTTGGAGGTTTCTCATTTCTGCAACGGCCGGTGGTAAAGAATTTATTTTTTGATTGCTTAGGTCCAGCACAATAACTTTATGTGGCTGTGCCAAAGCAGCATTTAAGTTTTTGAAAGTTTGACTTATGGCCCGAAAGGCCAACATTAAAATCAAAATCGCAAATAGTAATTTTTTCATATCTGATCTAGTGCTTGTTTCAAATCTTCAATTAAAGCACCAGGCTCTTCTAAACCGCAGTAGAACCTAACAAGGTTATAAGGAAGGTGCCCGGTTGGCTTGCCTTCAGGCATGGCCGCACAGGCCGGAAAAACGAGCGATTCATGTCCACCCCAGCTTACTGCTATCATAAATCGTTTAAGTTTATTGACAAAGTTTTCTACTACATGCATGTCTTTAGCGTTTAGTAAGATAGAAAACAGGCCGCCACACCATGACATTTGCTTTTGGGCGAGGTCGTATTGTGCAAAAGAATGATGAAAAGGATAGAGCACCTTTTCTACTCTTGGATTGGAATAAAGAAAATCTACTACCTGTGCTGTAGTTTTTGCAATCTTTTCCATGCGTGCAGCAAGTGTGCGCAAGCCGCGCAATGTAAGCCATGCATCAAAAGGTGAAAGAATTCCTCCCAAATTCTGTAATCCGTTTACGAAAATCTTTTCAATAAGTTCTTTTTTTCCTATTACACATCCTGCTACCACATCACTGTGTCCGGAATAATATTTTGACATAGAATGAACCTCAAGGCTTATGCCCATATCAATACAGCGCTGTCCTAAAGAGGTGCAGTAAGAATTATCAATGATAGTATAGATTTCTTTTTCCTGGGCAAAAGATACAACTTCTGCAAGGTTTTGAAGTTCAAAAGTGAAAGTATTGGGACTTTCCAGGATAATTAGTTTTGTATCAGAGCGGCACTCGCGGATAATATTTTCTGTAAGCGTGCCATCTGCAAAAGAAACGGAAACACCAAACGATGGAAGAATTTTTGAACATAAACGTTTCGTCCAACTGTACGGATGAAGTTGACAGATGACGTGGTCGCCTGCTTTGACCAGCGACAATATGGCGCTGCTCATTGCAGCCATACCACTGCTGAAGACCAATGCACTTTCTGCGTTGGCTAATGCTGCAAGTTTACTGCACAAAATATCGGTAGTAGGGTTTTTGCCTCTTGAGTACAAATAATGCTCATCTTCTTTGAAAATAGCTTTGCGAAGTTGTGCGACATTACTGAATGCGAAGTTTGAAGTTTGTATCAGCGCGGGAGAAACTGCTCCGAAATAATCGTCTCTTTCTTCGTTGAGATGGTTGATAATATATGAGTAATCCATTCCCTTATTATCGCAGGTTCCTTTTCAGATCGTACTTTTCAATCTTGTTGTAGAGGTGGCTGCGTTGTATATCCAGGACTTCTGCCGTTTTCGATACGTTCCAGCCGTATTTCCGCAGCTTGTATTCAATAAACATTTTTTCAATATGCTCTTTAAAATCCTGAAACTTGTCGAATGCTTCAAACAAATCTACGGGTGTCTCTTTAGCCTTAGTATTGGTAACATACTGCCTTACTTCTTCCTCAGTGATTTTATGTCCGCTTAAAATAACTAACCTTTCTATTACATTGCGTAGTTCGCGCACATTACCCGACCAATTCATGAGCCGCAACTCTTCTAAAGCGCCCGGAGTGATTACTTTACGTGGTATTCCGCTGTCTTCGCATATTTCTTTCACAAATCTTTCTGAAAGCAAAGGGATATCATCTCTACGTTCATTAAGTGAAGGCACATGAATAATGATGACGCTCAGCCTGTGATAAAGGTCTAACCTGAAACGACCCGCTTCAACTTCCTTTAAAAGGTCTTTGTTGGTTGCAGCAATTACTCTCACATCTACGTTGATGTCTTTGTCTCCACCTACGCGAGTAATTTTACCTTCTTGCAGAGCGCGGAGTACCTTTGCCTGCGCAGATAAACTCATGTCTCCTATTTCATCGAGAAAAAGCGTTCCTCCGTGAGCTTGCTCAAATTTACCGATACGTGTTTTGATGGCAGAGGTGAAAGACCCTTTTTCATGTCCGAAAAGCTCGCTTTCTATTAGCTCAGAGGGGATAGCAGCACAATTTACCTCGACAAGAGGTTGGCGCGCGCGAAGGCTCTTCTCATGAATCCAGCGTGCTACTAACTCTTTACCTGTGCCATTATCTCCTGTTATTAATACACGCGCGTCTGTAGGAGCAACACGGTCAATTGTCTCCTTGATTTTCAAAATTGCAGGAGTCTCGCCTACAATTTCGCGCGTTTTACTTACTTTACGCTTTAGTACTTTTGTTTCCAGTTGAAGGTTGGCCTTTTCAAGAGCATTACGTATGGTAATGAGCAATCGGTTGAGGTCCGGTGGTTTGGATATAAAGTCGAACGCCCCTTTTTTAGTAGCCTCAACTGCATTCTCAATGGTGCCATGCCCGGATATCATAATAAAAGGGATATCGGGAAATTGTTCTGAAGCCTGTGTGAGCACTTCCATCCCATCTACTTTAGGCATCTTTATATCGCAGAGCACTAAGTCGTAATCTGACTGACTGATCATCTGGAGCGCCATAGCTCCGTCTTCAGCTTCGTCAACACGATAGCCTTCGAATTCCAAAATCTCACGGAGTGTTTTACGTATAGCCTTCTCATCATCCGCAATGAGTATGTTGGGCATATCGCTTTGTTTTACAAAATGCAAGTTATGAAAATAAATCAAATGTGTAGTGCGAGATAAAAGTGTCTATAAAGGTAGTTGTTTTATGAATCTACTCTAAATAGGCTGTTCCTTTTCCTCCTTTAAATTCTACCCTGATATTTTCTTTTAATGTTGTAGAAAGAGACAAGCCTACGAAGTCTGAAGCCACAGGATATCTTTTATGTTGCCTTTCAACTAAGATTGCAGTTTTTATCTTTTTGGGTTTAAGCGGAGGAAAAAGAGATAGGGAGTAGAAAAGTGTTTTACCTGTATTTCCCACATCGTCTGCAATGATCCAGGTCTTCTGTTCAAATGAAGATTCTATAGAAGGTTTTATAAAAATTTGATCCGGGTTAGGATTCAACTTATCAATCTGCAACGAGAAGAGATGAATATCTGCCTTTAAAATTTTTTCTACTTCTTGTTTGAGTAAACGAGCGAATTCATATCCGTTGGGTAAAATACCTACCAGCATGATTTCATTTTCGTCAAAGCACTCTTCTGCAATTTCATAGGCCATCCTGCGGATTTTTTGTGCAATGGCCTTGTCGTTCAAAATCATATTTTTTTTCGAAGACATAGAACTAAACTTATGGAAACCTTGGGAATTTTTTCCAGTCGGGTTTGCGTTTTTCTACAAACGCATTTTTACCTTCTTTTGCTTCATCAGTAAGGTAATACAGGAGTGTAGCGTTGCCGGCCAGCTCCTGTATGCCAGCCTGCCCATCTAACTCTGCATTGAATGCCGATTTTAGCATACGAATGGCTAGTGGCGATTTTTCCTGGATTTTTTTGCACCACTCAACCGTTACATCTTCGAGCATTTCGAGTGGAACTACTTTGTTGACCAAACCCATTTGCAAAGCATCGTATGCGTTGTACTGGTCGCACAAATACCAAATTTCCCTCGCCTTTTTCTGTCCCACAATGCGAGCAAGGTAGCTGGCGCCGAAACCACCATCGAAACTACCTACTTTAGGGCCTGTCTGGCCAAAGATTGCATTTTCAGACGCAATGGTAAGATCGCAAACTACATGCAGAACATGGCCCCCGCCGATAGCATATCCGTTAACCATAGCAATGACTACCTTTGGGATGGAGCGAATCAGCTTTTGCAGGTCGAGCACATTTAGCCTGGGAACCTGGTCTGTACCTACATAACCTCCGTGACCGCGAACATTTTGGTCTCCTCCGCTGCAGAATGCTTTGTCTCCTTCTCCGGTAAGAATAATCACTTCAATATGCTGGTCTTCCCTGCATATATGCATAGCATCTATCATCTCTTTAACTGTAAGAGGAGTAAATGCATTTCTGTATCTGGGCCGGTTGATAGTAATTTTTGCTATGCCTTCGAAGAATTCAAATTTTATTTCTTCATAATTCTTGATAGTTGTCCATGCTCTCTTCATGTGTTGGTTATTTTTTCAAGCCCGAAAAATAATCTTTATAAACAACTGCGCTGGTCTTATTGTTGGTTTTGATTTCGAGTAAGGCTGCCCCCCCTTTCCTTTCGAAAAAATCTGGTAAAACATTCTTTAGTTCAATTTCATTTTTGCTAAAGTAATATTCCAGCCCGAACATATCTGAAAGATGCCTGGCGGTTAAGTTATGAGAAGCTTCAAAAAACTCTTCAAAATTTCTAACGGTTTGCGGGCCATCAATAAGCCTGAAAATGTTCCCGCCACCATTATTGATTACAATGATTCGCAGGTTGTTAGGAAGTTTTTTGTTCCATAGTGCATTGCTATCGTAAAAAAAACCAAGGTCTCCTATAATGGCTGTCAGAATTTTCTTTGTGGCAAAAGCGCTGCCAACAGCTGTGCTCAGGCAGCCATCAATGCCTCCGGTGCCTCGGTTTGAAAAAACCTTAATGCTGGGGGGCAAAGGAAAAAACTGAGCATATCGAACCGGTGATGAATTTCCAAGATGTAATATGGAGTTTACTGGAAGCTGATCGAAGATGAGTTTAAAGGCTTTCAAATCGCTAAAGGGGATTAGACTGCAAAATTGATGGGTATGATTATGAACTTTATCGTGTAGCACTTCCCATTGCTGTTTATAGTGAGGCCGGCCCGAATGATTATGTGTCAATATAGTTGTTAAAAGGGATGATAGTTGTATGGGTAGTGTGTAAAAACCGTCTTGTAAGAGAAACTGATTCCAGGATTCAAAGAGTGGGGAGAGGTGAAAATGGAGTTTGGGTTTGTTTTTTCTAAGAAACTTTTTCAGTTTGTTGGAAAGAATTTGTCTCCCTATGGTAATTACTACTTCTGGAGCAAAATTTTTCTCGTCCTGTGGGCTAATTAACTGAAGCAGTGCATCAATATTCCACGGCTTCTGAAAGTGGAAAGGGAGGTTACTTGCATGTTCAGATAGTAATACAATGTCTTGTTTTTCTTCTAGCTCCTTTAGCGCTTTTATTTCATTAGTTGTAAAATCTGCATATCCGCAAATAATCATTTTTTTATCAGTATTGCTCCACGTTGATTGAAGCAGTTCTATTTCGTCTGTGTGCATTACTTCAAGTGATGGACGCTGGTGCAATTCTGGCAATTCGTAGTAAGGCACTTCTTCGCCCGCAATATCATACAAAGGTTCAGGAATATGCACGTTCCAGTGAGAGGGTAAGGCCTGCCATTCCGTATCGGATGATAAGCAGGCATCCATCACCGGGATTAATCGGGTAAAATCGTCCAGCGATTGAATAGGGGAAAATTTTATAAAAGTTCCGGTGTAGTTAGAGAAAATCTCGTGCTGATTAATGGTTTGATTTTCGCCGATGTTTTGTAATTCCTCAGGCCTGTCTGCGGTTATGGCTATCAAAGGTATGGCCTGATGAAAAGCTTCGCACAATGCAGGGCCGAGATTTAGCACTGCGGTTCCTGAAGTGCACACTATAGCTATAGGCCTGCGAAGTTGTTTGGCTAAACCTAAAGCAAAATAGCCCGCTGAGCGTTCGTCTGTGATTACATATTTTTTTATATCGGGATAATAGTTAAATGCTATGACTAAAGGGGCTGAACGCGACCCGGGACATATGATAACATGGTGAACTTTGCGTTTATTTAAATAATCAGCAATGAGCTGGACGTGTAGATGAGAAGTCATTATTTAAGGCATCTTTTTTTGCAGAACACAGACCGCTGGTAATCACAGAAAAAAACTTAATACTCTTGAATTTGAGGTTTATTCTGAAGTATGTTTTCGATTTCATTCATTATATCCTGAGATAGCAGAGGGACTATCCTGAGACATTCTAAGTTTTCTTTAAGTTGTTCTGGCTTGCTTGCACCCAATATTACTGTAGAAACATTTGGGTTTTTCAGGCACCATGCCAGTGAAAGATGTGTGAGAGAGATCTGATATTTATCTGCCAGGGCTTTTAATTCTCTTACTTTATTCATCTTTTCATTGTCGTAAAGTAACTTTTCTTTTAACCACTGCATGTTGGTTAGCTCAAGTCTTGAGTTTTTTGGAACATCATTCAAGTATTTGCCTGTAAGAAGGCCACTTGCCAATGGGCTCCATATTGTAGTGCCTAATCCAAAAGTTTTAAATAACGGCAGATATTTTTTTTCCATGTTTTCACGGGTAAACATGTTATATTGAGGCTGTTCCATTGTAGGCCCAATTAGCTTGTATCTTTCTGCCCAGTAGTGTGCTTCGGTAATTTGTTGAGCGTTCCATTCACTGGTTCCCCAGTACAAAATTTTACCTTGCCTGATAAGGTCGTTCATTGCCCATACCGTTTCGGATATCGGAGTGTGAATATCCGGGCGATGGCAAAAGAATAAATCTAGGTAATCTACCTGAAGTCTTTTGAGCGCTGCATGGCAAGCTTCGAAGATATGCTTACGCATTAAACCTTTTTGATTTGGTTTTGTGCCACCCCAAAACACTTTACTGGAAACCAGGTAGGTGGTTCTGTCCCATCCTAATTTCTTTAGGATATTTCCCATTACAATTTCGCTTTTTCCACCTGCGTAGGTTTCTGCATTGTCAAAGAAATTTATGCCTGCTTCGTAAGCTATTATCATAAGCTCTTCGGCAACCTCATCGCTGATCTGATGACCAAAGGTTACCCAAGAGCCGAAAGAAAGTGCGCTCACCTGAAGGCCGCTGTTTCCTAGTCGCCTGTATTCCATGATTTAATTTTTATATGATTTCAATTAATGAATGTCTTTTGTAAACATATTGCAAAAACACAAGTACTGCAGAACGTATTCAGTTATTTTTCGAAATTTAGGATAGTACCTAATGTGTAAGCAACAGTAACCGATAAATTATTTTCTTTTTTTCTTAATTGTTTTAGGAGGAGGAGCTGCGACAAGCTTTTCTATGATTCTTCCGGAACTATCAATCTTATAACGTTGATATACAAATATGTTCTTCTTTGCTTTGTCTCTTTCACGGGTAGCAGTAACAGCAAAGCCTTTTTCAAAATCACCGGCTTCTGCATACATGGGTGCTATGACCCATTCAAACTGGTGATTGATGTAACCCCAGGTAGAATCATTTTCTGTAACAGCACACAGGGCGGAAGAGAAAGAAGAAGTTTTCTTAAAAGCTTTAGGAGTAAGCCTTATTCCGTTGGTATCAATAAAAGTCCACATTCCGCCTGTCTTTACTGCTGCAACTCCTTCTTTGAATCCAAGCGCATCTTCGAACTGAAAAGGGATGGCCACTCTGCCAAACCTATCTAAAAAGCCATACTTATCTCCCCTGGCAGCAGCATAAAATCCTTCGCTGATATCGTCCAATTCATCGTAAACCGGTTGTACAATAAATTTTCCTCTTTTATCAATAACACCGTATTTGCAGGAATCTTCACTGCAATTGCCAAAACCTACTACTGCTCTTCCCTCTACAAAGTCTCCGGCATAATTAAATGTTGCTGCAAAAGCCGTATCTCCTTTTTTGTTGATATAAAAAAAGCTGCATTGGTCGTCGCAGTCTTCTTTACTCACTGCTGCAAGGCCGCAAGAAAAATCGGATGCTTCAGAAAACTGTACAGGGATGAGCTCAGTGCCGGTTGCAGCATCAATATAACCAAATTTATCATCGCGCTGAAAAAGTTTATAATTGATACGTGCACGTTCCAGATCTTGCTGTACTTCGCTCATAAATGGATAATTGGGATATTGTTGAATGAAGCGCTCATACTCTTCAGGGGTGTCATGTATGGTTTCCAATAAATAGAGTTCCCTCCATGCTCTGAAAATATTCCTGTTGTTTGGATATAGTCGGATGAAGTCTTTATATACCTCAGCATCACCTTCTCTGGTATAGAAGGCATAGATGCTGTCTTGAACTCTGCCGATAGATGGATGATTCGGGTAGCTATTTTGAAATTTTACATATGCTTCAAGCGTGTTTTCTTTCAGTGTTTTTTCAAGCCCTTTTTGTTCAAACTCACTCTTCGCTTCTTCAAAATACATGCCTTTGGGGTACAACTCCATATATCGTTTATATGACTCCGGCTTTCCATCTGCGGTTATATGCTGATAGAGTAATTTTTCGTAAAGTAACGTTGCTTGTGGAATCTCTTTAGCTGTGGGATAGGTTTCAATAAATGTTTTTAATGCTTCATGTGAGTTAGATTTTACGGCCTGGTCGAAAGCCAAGGCATTTCTGAGTGAAGTTGCTTTTGCAAGTAATGCCGTATCTTTATAAAAGGTTAAAAAATGGTTATAGGATTCTATTGTATTTTTTTTTACGGCTGCATCGAAGGCTTCTTTTTGAATCAAATTGTATGTTTCCTGTACAGTAAAGTCGCGCACCCCGAATTCCAGATATTTCTTAGTTTGTTTATCATCTGGTTTAAGTGGCAGCTTGAGAAATGCGCGTTGAGCAAAAATGAATGCCGAATCCAGATTATACCGATTAAAGTCTTTAGCGCTAAATACCTTTGCCATGCCATAGTTTGCAGCGACATTGTCAGGCATGTCTTTTAATTCATCGGCAAAATGGCTTATAGCCTCTTCATATCTACCAGTATTGATAAGTCGGAAAGCCTTTTTCAGGTCGCCGGCACAGGCAATATTACAAATAAGGCTTAGAAGGGTAGCAAGGGCTATTTTTTGTTTCATGGCGTCACAAATCTATTTTACTAACCCTTTTGATTTAAAATCTTTTATATTTTTTTCCTCATAACCCAATGAAGAGAGGATGCTTGCAGTATCTTCGCCAAGATACGGAGCTAACCAATATGAGTTGCTTTCCGTGTCGTTAAATTTCACCGGGTGTCGCAGTGTTTTGAATGTTTTGCACGAGATTATTTGGTTTTCAATAAACATGTTTTGTTCGTCATAATAATCATAAGACAATACTTCTTGCACATTGTTTACCGGTGAAATACAACAATCAGTACTTTTTAGTAAGTCGAGCCATAAATCTCTAGGTTTAGATAAAAACAGATTTGCCACTTCTTGAATGACTTTAGTTTTTTCTTCCTGCGAACCGATAATACATTTTTTCCATTCCTGCTTATGAACTGCATCGCAGAAGTTGTTCCAAAATTTTGGCTCGAGCGCCCCAAGTGCTATATATTTTCCATCTGCACAGCGATAAATGTTATAGTTTGGTAAACTGCCACCTAATTCGAATAAACCGGGCTTCAATGTTTCTTGTATGCATTGTTGTGCAGCCAGCGGCAGAGCTATAAGGGGCAGTACAGCATCGGTCATGGCAACATTAATATGACATCCTTTTTGAGTTTTTTCTCTTTGAAATAATGCTGTGGTTATGGCATGCATTGCCATGTAAGCCCCTCCGGCCACATCAGCAGCCTGAAATCCCGGAAGGGTAGGAGTGTTCCCATTCATATGTACTAGTCCGCTTTCGGCGATGTAATTAAGGTCGTGCCCTGCAATATCTTTCCTGGACGAATGCGATCCATGGCCTGTAATAGATACATAAATCAGCTGCGGAAATTTTTCTGAGAGTGTATCGTAGTCTAATCCGAAGTGTTTCATTACTCCTGGCCTGAATTGTTCAACCAATACATCTGCAGTTGAAATAATATGAAAAAGTATGTCACGCCCCTCTGGGTTAAGGTAGTTTATGCAACAACTTTTCTTGCATGCATTTAAGGCATAGTAAAAAGCAGAGTAATCGTGCAATCTTGGGTGAAAGGTTCTTACGTAATCAGGGTTGTCCGGATCTTCTACTTTTATTACCTCCGCTCCAAGTTGGGCCAGGAACATAGTAGCTAGCGGGCCGGGAAGCAGCCGGGTAAAGTCAACGATTCTCACGCCCCTCAAAGGGCCTTTTATTTCGGGACGTTGAACATATTTCAATTCTACACTTTCTTCTGTTCCGAAATTATGATTAGAAGCAGTGGTTGTATCATATCGCTTAAAGCATTTTACAAATTGCATCATTACTGCGATGTCGCTCACTTTTACTTTTCCAGACATCAGCGCTTCCTGTGGTTGAAGCGAACCTGTTTCCATGGCAACGTAGTCATCCGCAGTACAACTCACTACACAGTCAGGTTTGTTATGAAGCCCTTTTTGCAAAAGACAAGCTCCGTTCAAAATGTTTACCGTGTAAAGAATAGGTTCTTCATTTTCCAATTCAAAATGCATGGTGCAATTAAAATCTGCTGCTTTTTCTTTTCTGAAGCGGTTAGGAATGCTTTCGATAATGCGTATAGCTTCGTGCATGTTTTATAAGTTGTTTTTAGGTCTTGAAATGATCTTTCATCAGTGTTTCATAAGCCTCGCGAAGGCGCTGTAATTCTCTCTCTGCCTGCCTGCGTTCAGATTCGGAATATTGCGGATTTCTGTCGGGGTGAATTTTCAGAATTTTTTTTCTATAAGCTGAAGTGAGCATGTTTTTTGAGGCTTTTTCATCGAGCTCGAAAAGCGCAAGAAGAGAGGCGAAACTATTTTTGCTCCACTCTTTCAGCAGTTGGTAAAATGTAATATCATTAATATTGAGCATGCCCGACAGGTGAAACAGCGCAGCGCGTTTACTTTCTGTTAGCGGGCTTTCGCAAACAGAAAGATCGTATGCCCAGCGAAGAACTTGCACAGGAGTTTCCTTTGTAGTATAGTTTCTAATGTAGCTGCAAGCGCTGTCTATCGCCACCACATTGCGGTAGCAATAGTGAAATAATTGCATTTTTTCTTCGAGATTAATCTGCCCTCCTATTTCTAAAAATTTTTTCCTAATCCATTCGAGATGTTTTAAACCTAAGGTATTATCGGCTCTAGCAACATAGCTGAAAATGATAATTAGGCATTTGTCGAAGTCGCTTACTGAAGAATACTGATTTTGTTCAGAAGTGT
>JAVQWQ010000010.1:0-31789 GCA_033578915.1 Chitinophagales bacterium
TGATGGTTACATGTCCCATCTTCCGTCCGGGGCGGGTGTTTTGTTTGCCATATATATGCACAAATACGCCCTCTAAGTGAAGCACTTTTTCCAGGCCTACATATTTTGCTTTGCCATGATAGCCCGGCTCACCAACAAGATTTATCATTATAGAAGGTTTGATCGGGGTCGGTTGACCCAAGGGCAAATTCTGTAATATTCGAAGCAATGCATCGAACTGCGACACATAGTTGGCCTCGATGGTATGATGGCCGCTGTTGTGTACTCGCGGAGCAATTTCATTTACGAGCAGTTCGCCTGTTTTGGACAAAAACATTTCTATGGCGAAAATACCCGGGCTGTTGAGAGCATTACATACTTGCTGTGCAAGAGAGTAGGCTTGCTCGGTTACTTGAGGGCCAATTGTTGCCGGAGAAATCAGATAATCTACCAGATGATACACGGGGTCGAAAACCATTTCGGCAGGGGGAAAAAGTGATGTCTCGCCTTTAGTGTTGCGGGCAACTATGACAGAAATTTCTTTTTCTATATCCACTAACTTTTCCAAAACAGAAGGCTCGTCAAAACCATGGTTGATGTCGTTTTTATCTTTTATTATTTGCACGCCTCTGCCATCATATCCTCCGCTTCTGAGCTTATGAACCGCTGGTATAAAGTCAATGTTGGCGAATAAGTCTCTCTTGTTTTCCGTGAGCTTAAATGGTGCAGTTGGTATGCCGTGCTTTTGAAGAAATTCCTTTTGCAGGCCTTTGTCTCTTATAGTTTCTATTACATGAGGAGAAGGTATGATTAGTTTGCCTTGTTGAGAAAGGGTATGCAGCGCCTCCACGTTTACATTTTCTATTTCAATGGTAAGGACATCTACCAAGCGGCCAAGCTCACATACGGCATGGAAATCCGTAACTTTTTCGCAAACAAAATGTTGGCTTAAATGTGCAGCGGGCGCGTGGGGATCGGCATCTAATACATAGGTTTCGACCGGGTAATCTGCTGCCTTTTGAAGCAGCATTTTTCCCAACTGGCCGCCACCCAGAATGCCTATTTTAAGCATAGAAGATAAAGCAAATGTCCGCCTCTAAGGTAAGCAATAAAGCAATAGCATAAACCTGATTATTTCAGATGTTGCCTTTAATGAGTTCTCTGCTGATAACTAATTTTTGAATTTCGGATGTACCTTCTCCTATGGTGCAGAGTTTGCTGTCGCGATAGAATTTCTCTACTGGAAATTCTTTGGTATAACCATATCCTCCAAAAATCTGAATGGCATCGCAACTTATCTGCACACAAATTTCTGAAGCATAGTATTTTGCAAATGCTGACTGCTTGGTTACTTTTTTTCCTTGATTTTTTAGATATGCAGCCTGGTATGTGAGCAGTTCAGCAGCTTCAATTTTGGTAGCCATGTCTGCCAATTTGAAGGCTATGGCTTGAAAGTTTGATATGGGCTGTCCGAATTGATGTCGCTCTTTTGCGTATTTTACAGATGCTTCGTAAGCGCCTTTGGCTATGCCGATACTAAGTGCAGCGATGGATATACGGCCTCCATCTAAAATCTGCATGGCCTGTTGAAATCCATTTCCGATTCCCGCTTCACCGCCAATAACATTTTCATCTGGCACAAAACATTCATCGAAAATCACTTCAGCGGTTTCGCTTGCACGCATACCAAGCTTGTTTTCTTTTTTTCCGGCTTTCAGGCCTTTGGTGCCGCGTTCGATGATAAAAGCAGTCATACCATGCGAATCAAGCAATTCGCCTGTTCGGACAATCGCTACAACAATGTCTCCTGATATTCCATGAGTTATCCAGCACTTTGTTCCATTTAAGACCCACCCTCCGTCTACTTTCCTGGCTGTGCATTTCATGCGCATTGCATCGCTGCCTGTGTTAGGTTCTGTGAGCGCCCACGCTCCAATGTGTTGACCAGAAGCTAACTTTGGCAGATATTTTTGCTTTTGCGCTTCAGTGCCGTGATAATAAATATGCCCTGTACACAGTGAATTGTGAGCGGCCATAGACAAGCCAATTGAGCTGCATACTTTTGCGACTTCTACTATACCGGTTATATACTCGAAGTAGCCGAAGCCGCTTCCACCATATTGCTGCGGTATAAACATACCCATCAGGCCCAACTCGCCCATTTTGTGAAATAATTCTTTGGGAAAGTGTTGTTTTTCATCCCATTCCATCACATAAGGCCGAATTTCCCGCTCGGCAAAATCGCGAACGGTTTGAGCTACCATTAACTGATTTTCGCTTATATCAAAATTCATCTATTGGAAAATTTAAGCGCGAATATATATGAATAATAAAATGTTCAATTTTTAAACTGCTCTTTTAATTCATTTGTTCGTTGTTTAAGGTTCGTGGTAGATTTAAATCTGCCAATCTATCGGAGACTTACCCTGTTGTATAAGCAGTTGGTTTGTTTTTGAAAAATGCCTGCAACCAAAAAAGAGATTGGCAGAATATGGCGAGGGATGGCCGGCTTTGAGCACAAAATGCTTATTCGTATCAATCAACTCAACTTTTTGTCGGGCAAATTTCCCCCATAGCAAGAAAACAACACCCTCAAGCTCATCGGAAATACATCTTATTACTGCGTCTGTAAACTGATGCCAACCAAAGTTGCTATGCGAATTAGGCTCGCCTTCGTTTACTGTTAAGGAAGCATTCAGAAGCAGCACGCCCTGTTTAGCCCAGCTCTCCAAATTGCCATGTTTAGGGGTTACAAAACCTACGTCACTCTCTAGCTCTTTAAAAATATTTTTCAGCGAGGGAGGTGGCTCTACTCCATCTGGAACTGAAAAACATAGTCCATGTGCCTGGCCAAATCCATGATAGGGGTCCTGGCCTAATATAACCGCTTTTACCTGATGAAGCGGAGTAAGGCGAAAAGCATTAAAAATCAGATCGCCCGGTGGGAAGACCCGTTTTCCTTTTAATTTTTGCTCAACAATTTTTTGGTTAAGGACGGCAAAGTATGGTTTAGTAAATTCTTTCTCAAGCGCCACTTTCCAGCTCTCTTCTATCTGGACGTTCATAGCCTTATCGTAAAGAGAAAAAAAATGGGGCAAATTATTGCCCCAGGTAAGCTTTTAATGCCTTGCTGCGCGACTGCGAACGCAGTTTTGTGATAGCTTTATCTTTTATTTGCCGTATGCGTTCGCGCGTTATGCCGAGCTCCTCACCAATATCTTCGAGTGTTTGAGGGTGTTCTACGCCTATACCGAAAAAGCGTTTGATGACTTCGCGTTCGCGTTCGGTAAGTGTAGCGAGCGTGCGTTCTGTTTCCTGCCTTAAAGACTCACGATAATCCAGATGAGCATCGGTTTTTTCTGCATTAGTATTTTCAAGAACGTCAATCAGAGCATTGCTCTCACCATCGGTAAAGGGAGCATCTACTGATACATGGCGGGCAGAGATGCCAAGGGTAGCCTCTACTTCTTCGACTGAGATATCAAGCATTTCAGCCAGTTCTTCCGGCGTAGGCTCACGCTGATATTTTTGCTCAAGGTCTGAGAATGCCTTGTTAATTTTAGTGAGTGAACCTACTTTGTTAAGCGGCAGACGCACCAGGCGGCTGTGCTCGGCAAGCGCTTGAATGATGGATTGGCGAATCCACCACACAGCATATGAAATAAATTTAAAGCCGCGGGTTTCATCGAATTTCTGCGCAGCTTTGACGAGTCCAAGGTTTCCCTCGTTGATAAGGTCGTTTAACGAAAGGGAGTTGTTTTGATATTGTTTGGCCACAGATACCACAAAGCGCAGATTGGCGCGGGTAAGTTTTTCCAATGCGGCCTGATCGCCCTGACGAATCCGACGGGCTAACTCTACCTCTTCTTCAGGGGTAAGCAAATCCTCCTTACCTATTTCCTGGAGGTACTTTTCGATGGACTGGCTTTCGCGATTAGTAATGGACTTTGAAATCTTGAGTTGCCTCATATAGGTTGATTTGTTTTCTAAACAAGCTTGCGAAGATAAACTTTTTCCTGATTTTTTCAATATAAACTATCATAACTAAAAAATCAATTCAAATTTGAAAAATTGTTAATGTAATGATGGCTGAGATCTACTTTTTAGGATATATCTTAAGATTCGAGTGTAATATTTGGCCTTAAGCCTGTTTGTTTCGTAATTCCCATTGCCATGCTGTGCGCATCATATCGTCTAGAGAATAAACAGGCTCCCAGCCTAGCAACGATTTAGCTTTTTGATTGTTTGCATAAATAGCAACAACGTCTCCGCTTCTTCGAGGCGCGATCGTATAATTCAATTTTTTTCCGGATACCTTTTCAAATGAATGTATTGCCTCCAGAACAGTTACTCCGTTTCCTGTGCCAAGATTAAATACATCATATGGGCTTTGCTGTTTATTGGCTATTAAATATTTCAACGCGAGTGTATGTGCATGAGCAATATCCATAACATGAATATAATCGCGAATACATGTTCCATCACGTGTCGGGTAATCGTTTCCGTAAACACTAAAGGATGGAAATTTTCCAGACGCGAAACCTGTAATGCGGGGTACAATTGCTGTTACCACTGCTGTAGGATCTTCGCCAATCAGCGCGCTGGGGTGCGCACCAACCGGATTGAAATATCGCAGTAACACAAACCTTGCCGGCGACTTTTCAGATACTCTCATAATAATTTCTTCGCCCATTTGTTTGGTATGAGCGTATGGGCTCTCTGGTTTTTCAAAAGGTGTTTCTTCCGTTACAGGTAGTTCGCGTGCATTTCCATAAACCGAACAAGAAGAAGAAAACACAAAATATCGAATACCATATTGCTCTGTAAGGCGCAGCAGATTAATCAGCGAAGTGAGATTATTATGGTAATATTTTAAAGGTTGCTCAACAGATTCAGGTACACTTTTGAATGCAGCAAAATGAATGATTCCATCGAATCTCTCTGCCTTAAAGATTTCTTGTGTTTGCTCAAAGTTGCAGAGGTCTGCTCTGTAATTAGTTACAACCTTGCCGGTTATTTGAGCAATATTTTCCATTGTTTGCTCATGAGCATTGAAACAAGCATCTATGCTGACGGTTTCGAAGCCATTGTCAATCAGATCTACAATCGTATGTGAACCAATATAACCACATCCTCCTGTTACTAATATTTTCATGATTTATTTCTAATTATTTGATTCGCTTTTTTCGGGATGTTTTTGGGCAATGCTAATATCTCTTTTTTTACAAAACATCTGAAACTGCCCTAAGATGCACAAATTTGTCGCGCTGGGTAAATGTAAATCTTACTTCTGAACAAGATTAAAAAAAACAAGCAGAAGTAACTGAAATTTTCATCAAGTTACATAATATCTAAATAAACAAATCATCTTTGGGCACGTGAATAGTAACAAACTTCATACCATGAAAAAAGTGATCATTATTGGCGCTTCATCGGGAATTGGAAGCGAGTTGGCGAAACTATATGCCGCTGAAGGTTGGTATGTAGGGATGACAGCGCGAAGAGTGCATTTGCTTGAAACGCTGGCGGCATCTTTCCCCCACAAAAACTGGATGATTCGAGCGATGGATACTGCACTAAGCGATGAATCGCGAAATATTCTGGCAGAGATGATTAAGGATATGCAAGGGGTAGATGTGTTTATTTACAATGCAGGTGTTGGCATTAATTCAGCGAAATGGGATATAGAACACAACACTATACACGTAAATGCTGTGGGATTTGCAGCGCTTACCAATTATGTATTTCATTATTTCAAAAGCGAGCGAAAAAAGGGCCAAATAGTAGGAATATCAAGCGTTGCCGGGCGCAGGGGTATGCGAAGCATGATTGCTTATTCAGCCACCAAAGCGTTTATGAGCACCTACATGGAAGGACTGCGTCAGGAAGTGCGCGCCAAGAAGTTACCCATCGCAATTTCAGACATTCGCCCGGGATTTGTTGAAACACCGATGACAAAAGGGCAAAAAGGTATGTTTTGGGTAGTGTCTGCCTCTCGTGCTGCGCGAGATATTTTCCATGCTGTGAGCAAAGAAAAAAGTGTTGCATATATCCCATACCGCTGGACTTTAGTAGCAAAAATCATAGAAAATATTCCGGATTTTATATGGGAAAGAATGTGATGTTGTTCATCGCTGTGGAAGCATAAGCTTATCAATTAATTTTTATTTTTGAGTGCGGTTTATGCATCCGAGGATTATTCTTGCGTCTCCACAGTTTAGGCTTACAATTCATCGTCTTTGCCACTTATTAATAGAAAATCATCAGGAATTTAAGGATACGGTGTTGATAGGTGTACAGCCCAGAGGGGTATGGTTGTCTGAGCGAATATTGAGGGTTTTAAAGGAAATAACTGGAATTGAAACGCTCCAACACGGTAAACTCGACATCACTTTTTATCGCGATGATTTTCGTCAGAAGGGTAAGCCGCTTCTTGCCAGCGAAACTCAAATTCCTTTTTCGATAGAAGGTAAAAAAGTTGTATTGATAGACGATGTGTTATTTACCGGGCGAACCATACGTGCTGCTTTGGATGCCATTTTAGATTTCGGTCGCCCTGAATTGGTAGAACTTCTTGTATTGATTGATAGAAGATTGCATCGCGATTTTCCTATACAAGCAAACTATGTTGGCAGGGTAGTAGATTCTATTGCCCATGAAAGGGTTAGGGTAGAGTGGCAAGAGGAGGGAGGCAGCGATACCGTTTGGATAGAAGACCATGATTAAAAAATAAAAGTAGATGAGTGCACTTAGCCAGAAACATCTTCTTGGAATCAAATACATCCTACCCTCAGATATTACTCTCATTTTAGAAACAGCGGTTCAGTTTAAAGAAATACTCCAGCGGCCAATTAAAAAAGTTCCATCGCTTCGCGATATAACCGTCGCAAACCTTTTTTTTGAAGACTCCACTCGCACACGAATCTCATTCGAATTGGCAGAGAAAAGGCTCAGTGCAGATACGATAAATTTTTCCGTATCTGGTTCATCAGTCAAAAAAGGCGAAACATTGCTCGATACGGTAAAAAATATTCTGGCTATGAAGGTGGATATGATTGTGATCCGCCATAGCAGCAGCGGCGCGCCTGTTTTCCTGTCTCAACATATATCAGCCTCGATTATTAATGCAGGTGATGGCACTAATGAGCATCCTACTCAGGCTTTGCTGGATGCCTACTCTTTGGTCGAAAGATTTGGTACGCTTAAAGGGTTGAGGGTACTCATTGTCGGTGATATAAAACATTCTAGAGTAGCCGCATCCAACATCTATCTGCTAAATAAAATGGGCGCTAAGGTTATGGTATGCGGCCCACCGACACTGATACCAAGGCATCTTGAGTCATTAAATGTAAAAGTGGAGTTTAATCTCAAGAAAGCGCTGGAATGGTGTGATGTAGCCAATGTGCTTCGCATTCAACTGGAAAGAATGAACATTAAATACATTCCAAGTCTGCGTGAGTATGCACTTTTTTATGGAATAAACAGAGCATTGCTCGACAGCCTGAACAAAAAAATTACCATCATGCATCCAGGGCCAATCAATAGAGGAATTGAACTCAGCAGCGATGTTGCCGACAGCAGTCAATCCCTGATACTTCAGCAAGTAGAAAACGGAGTTGCAGTGCGCATGGCGGTGTTATACCTCTTAGCTAATAGAAATGCCGATTAAATTTATGCTTTATGCTATAGCGGTTACTTTGAGGACAAATAACACATATATCAATACAAAAAGCATACCTTCCCACATAGAAAGCCTTTTGTCCTGAGAGAGCAAATAAAAAAATAAACCGCTCACACACATCATAGGTAGTGAAAAATTCATGAGTGCTTCTGGCACATGTATATTTCCAAAAAATGAGGATAATCCTGTTACCATAAGCGAATTAAAAATGCATGAACCTAATACGTTTCCGATTGCTATTTCAGATTTGCCTTTACGAATAGTATGAATGTTAACAGCCAACTCGGGCAGTGTAGTTCCTAACGATAAAGCAGTGAGTGCAATAATTGATGGGGGTATTTGGAGCATTGTAGCTATTTTACTAAGTGCAGAAATTGTATATTCTGCACCAAAGTATATGCCAAGAGAGGCCGCTATAAGTGTCAGAAAAGCTATTATCGGAAGATGGGTAGCTCTTTCTTTGAGCTTATCCTGATATTCTTTGCTTCCACTGCGCACCAAATAAAAACTATAGGAAAAAAAGGCGAGTATCCCTATAACGGCCTCCGCCAGCTTAATTTCTCCATCAATAGAAATTACAGTAAATACAATGAAAGCACCTACTAGATAATGTAAGTCTATGTACATATACTGTTGGGATAGGTGAATATCTTTTTTGTGGATAACTGCAATCAGGCCTGTTATCAAAAAGATATTGGAAATGTTGGCGCCCATCACATTCCCGGCAACTACTTCAGAAACCCCCTTACTTACTGAAATAATTGCTGCTACTAATTCCGGTAGTGATGTGCCTATCCCGATAATAAAGATTCCTACAATAAAATCAGGTAGTTTAAGAAATCTTCCGATTTCTTCTGCCGAGCCAGTGAAAAATTTTGCAGACAATAACAGCGCAGAAAGCGCTAATAAAAATATGATAATCTGAATAAACACGTTTAAACCTAATAAATTATATTCAATGTAAACTAAGATATTTCACATCTTCACTGCATCAGAGGTTTTAAATTCAGAGTTAAGGTGAAAAGATATATCGGGATTATTGTCCTGCTCCATCTTTAGAAACCACTCGCTGGGTGCCAAATACACCAAGTTGCCATCTTTGTCGTAAACGATGTTGTTGCTCTTAAAGCGTATAAAGTCTTCTAACTTTTTCTTGTCATGCGATGTGATCCAGCATGCCCTAGTCATATTGATAGGCTGAAATTTACATGAGGCCCCATACTCGTGTAAGAGGCGATACTGAATCACTTCAAATTGCAATTCTCCCACAGTACCGATAAACTTCCTGTTACCCGGCTGTTGAGTAAATAGTTGTGCAACTCCTTCATCGGTGAGTTGAGTAATACCTTTCTCCAGTTGTTTGCTCTTCATCGGGTCGGTATTAATTAACTCTTTGAATATTTCAGGAGAAAAACTGGGAATTCCTCTAAAGCGAATGTTTTCGCCTTCTGTGAGCGTATCTCCTATCTTGAAATTGCCTGTGTCGTATAGGCCTACCACATCGCCCGGATAAGCTTTATCAACAATGTTTTTGTCTTGTCCCAAAAATGTAACCGGTGTGTTGAAGCGCAACTCTTTCCCCAACCGCACATGTGTGTAATATTTGTTGCGTTCGAATACTCCGCTTACAATGCGCATAAAAGCGATACGGTCGCGGTGTTTCGGGTCCAGGTTGGCGTGAATCTTAAATATAAAACCGGTCATGGCGCTTTCTTCCGGAGAAACAAAACGCTTGTCGGCTGCTCTGCCGCGTGGGGGCGGAGCAATTTCCAGAAAAGTATCAAGTAATTCCTGAACGCCAAAGTTGTTCACTGCACTGCCAAAAAATACAGGCGCTAGGTTGCCTTGCAGATACTGCTCTTTATCAAAGGGATCGTAAACTCCTTCAATCAGTTCAACATCTTCGCGAAGTTGTTGTGCATCGGTTTTACCTATTAATTGTTCTAAAGTCTGATCGAAAAGAGATGAAATTTGTATTATGTCATCAGCAATTCTGGTTGTGCTGGGACGGAAAAGATTCAGGTTTTTTTTGTGTAAATTATACACTCCTTTAAAAAGCGTGCCTCTGTTAATTGGCCAACTTAAAGGTTGCACTTTTATTTTCAGTTCTTTTTCAATTTCCTCCAGCAGGTCAAACGGATCTTTTCCTTCTCTGTCGAGTTTATTTATAAAAACGATTACGGGTGTTTTGCGCATAGCGCATACTTCCATGAGTTTACGTGTTTGCTCTTCCACGCCTTTTACACTATCAACCACCATAATCACGCTGTCCACTGCAGTGAGGGTGCGGTATGTGTCTTCTGCAAAGTCTTTATGGCCGGGAGTATCTAAAATATTGATGAGATAATTGCGGTACTCGAAGGTCATCACAGATGTGGCAACGGAAATTCCGCGTTGCTTCTCAATCTCCATGAAATCGCTCGTAGCAGCTTTTTTTATCTTGTTACTTTTGACAGCGCCGGCAGTCTGTATAGCTCCCCCAAAGAGAAGTAACTTTTCTGTAAGCGTAGTTTTACCGGCATCAGGGTGACTAATGATACCAAATGTTTTTCGCCTGTTTATTTCTTGCAGTATTTCCATATCAGAAGCGCGAAAGTAATTTTTCCGGATGGAATATATTTACATGGACAAGACACAATTTACTTTGAAACTACATTTAATTGACATAAATTTAAATATATGAAGATTAGAGTCCTGCTTGCTGAAGATGAAGAAAGTCTTCGCGATGTGATTAGCATGAATTTGGAAATGGAAGGATATGAGGTAGTGTGCGCCAAAGATGGTAGCGAGGCGTTGAAAAAGTACAACGAACAGCATTTTCATCTCATTATACTTGATGTGATGATGCCTGAGGTTAGCGGGTTCGAGGTATGTGAAAAAATTCGTCTTTTGGATGTTGATACACCTATCTTATTTTTAACTGCCAAGGATTCGCACATAGATAAGGTAAAAGGACTGAAGATTGGCGCTGACGACTACCTAACCAAACCTTTTAACCTGGAAGAACTGTTGCTACGTGTGCGCGTACTTGCTAAGCACAGCCTGAGAGGTACAAAAGAAGAAATACAGCTGAAAACATACGCTTTTGGGGGAAATGAAATCAATTTTGTTACGTTTAAAGCAAGGCTTGCCAATGGTAAAGAAATAGAACTAACTAAGAAGGAAGCTTCGTTGCTAAAATTATTAATTGATAAAAAAAATACAGTTGTTTCCAGGCATCAAATACTAAATTACGTTTGGGGTTATGATGTTTATCCCACCACACGAACTATAGATAACTTTATTACTTCATTTCGAAAATATTTTGAGCCTGACCCGCGTAACCCTATATATTTTCACTCGGTTAGAGGTGTGGGATATAAATTTACCGATAACGGCTCTCACTAAGATTTAAATGAAATTCAATCTTTTATAAAGCCATCGGAAATTTTATTTTGGTGGCACAGATGTTCGCAGCAGCAAAGAAGTATTTTAATGATATATGGAGTTTTTTTCCTGTGCAGTTGCTAGTTGTGGCATTGCGCAAGCATCAGATAATGTTGTTTTTATGGATTTTGCTTTTTGCTATCGTTGTGGGCAGGGTTGGTGTGAGTATAGGTATTCCATATCTTTTTCTTGACCCTGAGTATCTGGGCGAAGTTGGATACCTAAGTTTTGCATTAACAGGCATGGGCTTCGGTTCACTGTTTGTAACATGGAATATTGTGAGTTACATGTTGCATTCGCATCGTTTCCAGTTTTTGGCAAGCCTTGAAAACCCCCTCACGGTTTTTTTCATAAATAACTTCATCATACCGTTTATTTTCTTATCAGGGTATGTGTATTCTATCGTCCGCTTTCAAAAATATTTTGAGTTCCAGCCTACAAAGCAAATTGTGCTGGACGTTGTTGGTTTTTTTGCAGGATTTGTCCTTATACTGGTCGTTACAGCATTATATTTTCAGTTTACTAATAAAAACGTAAAAAGTGTTGCAGGATCATACAAGATAGAACTGCGTAAAAAGAAACTTTTCAGGCGTCTTGCTCTTAACGAAGAACTTGAGCCCAATGCCCGTTGGCGAGTTAACACATTCATATCATCGCGATTGCGCGTACGCCATACCCGCTCTGTAGAACATTATGAAGATACACTGAGCCGCCTTGTGTTCAGGCAGCATCATATCAATGCGCTCATCGTACAACTTGTTTCATTGGGTTTACTGCTGGGTATCGGTTTTCTGGTAGAATATCCAGTTTTTCAAATTCCGACAGCTGCAAGTTCCTTTTTACTCGCTTCTGTAGTAACCTCTCTCATTGGGGTATTTATTTTTTGGACTGGAGGCTGGGGCACATTTGTGATGTTTATGCTGGTATTAGTGCTAAATGAGCTAACCCGTTACGACATTTTCGGATATCAAAGTCGAGCTCATGGCCTTGATTACACTGTTCCTCCGGCAGAATATAGCCTCAAAGCGCTGCGTTCGTTGGCCTCACCGGAAAATATAGACGCAGATAAGAAGCGTTTTCTTGCTATTCTTAACAACTGGAAATCAAAAAATACAAAACCCGGCAGCGATACTAAACCCAAATTAGTTTTCATAACTGCTAGCGGAGGAGGCCACAGGTCGGCTGCATTCACCATGGCTGTGCTTCAAAGGGCCGACAGTCTTCTTAATGGTTCTTTGCTGCGTAAGACTTTTATGATGAATGGAGCCAGCGGTGGAGCTTTTGCTTTGGCCTACTACAGAGATTTATATTTACAGAAGCTCAGTGGAAAGGTCATCAACCTAACAGATAAATCTTACGTAAATAAGCTTACCTCCGATTTATTAAATCCAATGTGTATCAATATTCTGAGCAATGACCTTTTCTTTCCTATACATCGCTTTGAAACAGATGGGCAGAAATATTTTCGCGACAGAGGATATATGTTTGAACGTCACTTTTCACTGAATACCGGATTTCCTTTCGAAAAAAAGCTTGAAGACTATGCCAGTGCTGAGCGATCTGCTCTTGTGCCGGTTACCATTTTTCATTGTGCATCAATTTCTGATTCGCGTATATTTTACATGAGCAGTCAGCCGGTGCGCTTTTTAATGCGCCCTTTCAACAAGCGAAGCGCCGGGCTTGAGTTAAGTATTGATGCTGTTGATTTTGCAGCATTGTTTAAACAACAACATGGCCGCCGGTTGCATCTGCTCTCTGCTCTGCGCATGGGAGCTTCTTTCCCTTATATTTTGCCGGCTACTGTCCTTCCCAGTGAACCTCCGGTGTATGTTATTGACGGAGGAGCCGTAGATAATTTTGGTATCCACTCAGTTCTTAAAGTAATTATGAATTTCAAAGAATGGATAAATCAGAATACTTCAGGGGTTGTGATTATCCAAACCCGTGATGCTCAAAAGGAAGAAGAACCCGAAAATACCAGGCGAAACACTTTTTTCCGGAAACTATTTAAACCTATTGGAACGCTTTATGCAAACCTTGAAAACATACAGGACTTTAATAACGACCCTAAAATTGCTTATCTCAATGAGGAATTATATGGAAAAATTAAAGTAATACTCTTTGAATATATTCCCGAAAAGAAGACAGAAAAAGCCAGTATGAGTCTTCGCCTTACGGCAAGAGAAAAAAGGGAAATACTCAAGGCTTTGTATTCTGCAAACAATAACCGTTCTTTTGAAAAACTGAAAAGAATTCTCGCCGATTAAAGTAGATTTGAAAGTATGAATAGCGATTACTGCATTTATGGTAAAAGACCGGTAGAAGAAGCTCTTCGCGCATCTAAAAGTATCGAAAAAATTCTTATTCAAAATGACATAAAAAATGATGATTTGAAGAAAATAGCTGCCGAAGCACGACAGCGCAGCATCTCGGTTCAATATGTCCCCAAGCAAAAGATTGATTTGCTTGCTCGAAAATATGCTTCTGTTCCGCAACCTAATCATCAGGGGGTATTAGCATTCACCTCTCTGGCTAATAATCTTTCCCTGTCATCACTCCCCGAATATTTTTCTAATAAACCTTATCCTTTAATTGTTTCTTTGGAAGGAGTTACCGATGTAGGAAATATGGGCGCTATCGCACGATCTGCTTATTGTTTTGGCGCAGATTTGCTTTTGTTGCCCTCATCCGGTACGGCAGCTATTAATCCGGAGGCCATCAGAAAAAGCGCGGGCGCTCTTGAGCACTTGCCCGTGTGCCGAACAGAAAGTATTCCCTTTGCCATAAAATTTTTGAAAGCTAATGGCTTTAAGATATTTGCTGCAACAGCTAAGGCAAAAAAATCTCTGAAGGAATGTGATTTTGCCGTTCCTGCAATCATAGTTTTTGGAGATGAGCACAAAGGGATAAGTGCATCAGTCATAAAATGTTGCGATGAAGTGTTTTTTATCCCTATGTTCAATAAATTTGATTCTTTAAACGTCAGCGCCTCGGCTGCGGTAACGCTCTATGAGGTCATGTGCCAGCGTAAAAAAATAAATTCAAATGAAAAATAAACCAGATAAGAAGGGCATTGTGTACAGCACTGATCCTGATTACAAGTTTGAATATGATGATTCTGAAACTTTTGCCTTGCCCAAAGGCCAGCAAAAACTCTACTTGCGTTTAGATCGTTTGAAAGGAGGTAAGCTGGCTACGGTAGTTGAAAATTATATTTCATCAGATGAGGACAAGGAGGCACTTGCAAAAGAGTTGAAGCAGAAATGCGGAGTAGGGGGTTCTGTAAAAGACGGAGAAATTATCTTACAAGGCGACCACAGAGACAAGGTACTACAGTTGCTAATTTCAAAAGGATTTCAGGTAAAAAAGAAAGGCGGATAATCCTCAAACTTTTTTAACTCCCGTCAGAGGTCATTGCTTTGTTTTTTTGTACAATGAAAAAAAGAGGATATAAATAACACGATTACCACATAATAGAAAATTAATTGAAATTCAAATTTTTTTAGAACCATTATATTGTACAGAAAGAATAACAAAGCTGCGCTAAAAAAAACAAAAAGGGCATGCATATATGCCGGTATCTTTTGCAATGATTGTGCGTGAAAAAAGTCTTTTGAAATCAGCTTCATTTTGATCGCGTTAAATGTTTCTTCTGAAACAAATACTGAAATCGTTAAATTATTTTTTGGCGGATAGTTAATTTAAGGGTAAGTCATTATATACATGTTGAGGTTCCATGAACGTTATCTGTTCAAACGGAATGAAATATTTATGAACTTTGGATTTATCATAAAACTTAAATTCATTGTCAGCGAGTTCAATGAATTTGTAAGCATGTTGTCTGAGCCTTTAAATCGTGAATCCAAATAATATAAACAGTAATATCCCAAAGAAGATTGCCGGTATATAATCATTTATTTGATAGACAACCATATAACCAGCAAAGCTGACAAGCAATAAGATACATAAAAAAAACGGCATGAGCATTTGAAGAAAAGTACCTTTGAAGCTTAAACATTCATGAATTTGTTGCACATTAATATTTTAGTTGGTATGCCTGAGATTTATTTCCTTTATATAAAACATATAGAATAACTGGAATTTATAATAGCGCTTTTGCTAAAAGTAATTCAGATTATTGATTCAACCCTCATTTTATTTCAATATGAAAGTTATCTGCGTCTTTAAGGAAAGGAAATTTCAATCGGATTTCTTTCAATGTTGCTGATGAAAGCGATATGGTTTGAACAGATTCTTTATAGTCAGGTGCATAATACACTTTCTCTCCTAACGGGTCATAAACCGATGATCCACCACAATGCATTATTCCATTTCCATCTTCTCCTACCCGGTTTACAGCGACCACGTAACATTGATTTTCGATTGCTCTTGCAGGCAGGAGTTTGTGCCACGCGCTGATCCTCCTCTCAGGCCAATTGGCTACAGCTAAGAGTATGTCGTAATGTTCAACATTTCTGCACCAAACAGGAAATCTCAGGTCGTAACAAATAATCGGTAAAATTTTCCATCCTTTCCATTCCACCAGCAGCCTTCTATTGCCTGCTTTAAATAACTCCGGCTCTTTGCTTAATGAGAATAAATGCCTTTTATCATACGTTTTTATTGATCCGTCAGGATATACCCAAAAAAACCTGTTGTAAACATCAGCGTTCTCTTTAATCATCAGACTGCCGCAAATAGCGCATTGATGAATTGCAGCTTCTTTCTTCATCCACTGAACACTCAGGCCATCGTATGTCTCTGCGAGCAGTGTATTCATGCTAAAACCGGTAGAAAACATTTCGGGCAGCACAATCAAATCAGTGGTTCCTGCTTCTACATGTTCAACAAGTTTACTTAAATGCTGAAGGTTAGCGCTGATATTCTCCCATATAATTGTTGTCTGAACTAAAGTGATTCGCAACTCCGCCTGCACGCTTCAAATTATTTTTTAGGGAAACGCATCTTATAGCTTACTTCTACTTTGCCTTTACTGATGTTTTCAAGCTTTCCTTTCAGCAAAGAGCGTTTGAGGGGCTTTAGATAATCTATAAATAACTTTCCCTCTATGTGGTCGTATTCGTGTTGTATCACGCGAGCAGTTAAACCTTTGAAAGTATTTTCCTTGAATTTAAAATCTCTATCGTAGTATTGAATTTTAACTGTATCCAAGCGCACAATATTCTCTCTTATTCCGGGAATGCTTAGGCACCCTTCTTCAAATACCCATTCTTCTCCGGTTTCTTCAATTATGTTTGGATTGATGAAAACCTCTCTTAAACCCTCCGGATTAGGTTGATCGTTTTCATCATTCATTTGAGTGCTGTCAATAACAAACAACCTTATGGGCATATTTATCTGAGGTGCTGCCAGGCCTACCCCTCTTGCATGTTCCATCGTTTCAAACATGTTGTCTATCAGTTCTTGCAGTCCTGAAAACTGTTCGTCTATTTCAGTACATTTTTTTCTCAGAACCGGGTCTCCGTAGGCAACAATAGGAAGTATCATGAGAAAGCGTTACTATTTGACTAACTTCAATAGTTCTTGCGCATCTTTATCATTGGGGTCAAGTTCAAGCGCCTTGTTCAGGTGGGTACGCGCTGCAGCGGCATCATTTTTGGATGCATAGTATGAACCCAAATAAATGTAAGATTCAATCAGACCTTTTTTGTACTTTACAGGATCAGAACCGAATTTTTCAATATATGCCTGATAGTGCGGCATGGCTAAAAATTTCGGATTGTTGGCATCATCCATTAATGCTGCATTTTTACCTCTCCACAAATATCCCTCGGGAGTAGTAGGTGTTCGCTCTATAAATAAAGCAAACATAGAATCTGCTTTCTGGTGTTCTTTGTTAAAATAATAGGCCCTGCCTAAATTGAATATGTCCAAAGCTGGCAGAGTGCCGCATTTTTCTTGTTTCCTATTGTATTGGACAATTGCCTCTGGATACCTTTTTGCAAAATATAGTGCTTTTGCAAATTCGCCAATCAACTCACAGTTGTTAGGGTCGTTTTCCAAAGCAATGGTGAAGTAGCTAATTGATTTTGCGGTGTCGCCAACTTGCGAGGCTAATTTGGCAGAATATACATAATCCAGAGGCTTTATTTTTTTATTGGGTATGCTCCAGAATTTCTGTGCTGCTTCATATCCCTCTTTGTATCGCTTCAATTCATAATTGGCAAAGGCAGCCAGGCGGTAGTACACGTAATTTTCGGGCTCGGTTATAATAGCTTTGTTTGCTTCTGAGATGACATTCTCATAGTCTTTTGTTTGAAACAAAAAAGCTATGTATTTAGTCTTAGCTTCCGCATCTTCTTTATTGAGCTCTACATATTTTTTAAACATAGGAGCTACTTTATCGTATTGTTTGGTAAGATAATAAGTCTCTCCCAATTCTTTGTAAGCAACAGCCAGCTCAGGATTTACCTTTATTGCTTGTTCGTAAGCAGCAATAGCATCCGGATAAATCTTGCCGGCGCGATTTACTCTAGCTACTTTCAATAGCGCAATTGCATTTTTGGGGTCTGCGTCTCTGGCAGCTTCGTATTTGCTGAGTGCTTTTCCGCCTTCGTTATTTTCAAAATAAGCATCTCCTAATGCGATTAAATAAGTCCCATTTTTAGGATTTAATTTTACTGCTTCTTCAAAAGATTTAATTGCCTCTGAAAGATTTTTCTCGTTTCCTGACTGATATGCATCTCCTATCTGGTAAAATATTTCTGCATTTTTGTATTTGGTTATCTGCAACGCTCTGTCAAATGCAGTTTTAGCCTCCTCTTTTTTTCCGTTTAATAGGGCTAATTTTCCCAAAGCAACATTAGCCAAGGGCGATTTTGGATCTGCCGTAACCGCAGCCATATAAAAAAGTTTGGCAGAATCGCGGTCATCATCTTTTAAATAAGCATTTCCAAGATAAAAATTCACTGCGCTTTTATCAGAAGACGGCTCTGAAAGAAGTTTTTGTAAAATAATTCTTGCTCGTACAAAATTTTCGTTTTCTATTTCACGTTGCGCATCTTGCAGTGATTGTGCAATTGCAACAAAGCTGTAACTAAATGCAAACAAAATCGAAACCAATTTGGTATTCATGATAAGTTTAAGTTTATAATTAATTTTTTTGATAGCGGCGGCAAAGATAAGTTTATCGGGTTTTGCCTCGTTAATTTTTATTTTGAAAAAAATTACTGAATGCTAATAGTTTTTTCGGCTGATTGATATGCAGAAACAAGTACTCCGCCTGCCTCAGGAGCACTTGTTGCCGGAACACGTTTCATGCGCAAGATACTTACTTTAGCGTTCCCGATAGGAAGTGAAGAAAGTTCAGAGGAAGATATGTCGAATGAGTTGCTTCCTTCTTTGTTGTTGGTAAAAGTAAGCTCATTAATTTTTAAAATAACTTGTTCATTTTTTGCTACCGGCGCTCCAATAAAGGTGAAGTTTAACCCGGCGCCTTTTTGAACGGACGACAGAGAAATAGGTAAGCCGACGCTGTTTACCATTTCAATATCATTAATGTATGGAATGTTGTTTGAAGTGTAGTAAAATTCAACAGACACATTTTTTTTTATACCGGAGAAGTTTTTGTAATACTTCAATCTCATATCGTCAAATTTTACCCCTTGGATGCTTTTATCAAAAGTAACCTTAGCGGGAACAGAAAGATTTAAATTAAGCTTTCTACCATCTTCATTGAATTCAAAAAACTCTGCTTCTGCCGCACTTAGATTTAAAGATTCGTAATAAATTAAAGAATATCTCGTAAAAGTATTTTCACGGCCTTGAAAATATCCTGAAGATTCAGTGTGGCAATTAACAAAAAAAGACGAGGCTATCGCAATAATTAAGACTACTTTAAAGCGTTGTAATGTTTGCATGAAGCAAATGTAAAAATTTTAAAAAATTACTCTTGCATACGAGTTGAAAAGCGAATTTTCGCAACACGCCAATAGGCCCCGATAATTCTCACATTAAGAATCACAATTCCTGTAAGGGCACTGATTCCGGCAATTAATATTTGTTTGTATATCAAATGAAGCATATCTACCTGTTCTGCGATAACCATTTGCTTTCTCATTTTCCCATAAAAAGAGAGGTCAAAATTTTCATACAATTGCAAAAGCATCTCGTAGCGATTAAGCACATAAACCCATAGTACAAGGTTGGCTGTAAAAAGCAGGAATTTTACAATGTTAGGCTGCAAAAAGCTCAACTGATTGTAAAATATTGCATATCGGATAGAGGTAATTGCGCTTATAAGAAAAACCAGGTTTTCTCTCCAGTAATAGTAATCTATTTTTGTCGTAATCGGATAAAAAATCAACCAGCATACTGCAGCAGTAATTATCCACCAAAGAGCCTCCTGAGTTATTTTGAGAAGGCTAGTTTTGTTTATCATAACAAAGTCCTATTTGGGACGATAAGCAAATTTTTCCATCCAAATAACCAGTAACAAAAATATCAGAGAATAAGTTATGGCTACATACAGATAAGTATGAGCGAAATTGAAGAATCTCTCATAGTACATCTGAACAAATAACAATGAAAGAACTCTGAACACATTTACCGCATATATAAAAAACCAGCCCATAGGAATAAACCACACTCTGTCTCGCCAATTATTGCCAAAAGCAAGAATCAGCCCTGTAAAAATGTATATTGACGGAATGCCGACACAAAGATCGGCTATCTCAACTCCGGGATATCCTTCCGGAATTACTATTCTTTTGTAATGATACACTTTGTATCCCAATATTCTGAGCACATAAGCGCTTGATTTGGCAAGAGCGTGGGCTCCAAAAGCATATAATTTTTCCCACCATCCAAAAAGAAAACCCGGCGTATTTTCTCCAAAATACTTGAGAATTCTCCACGATGCGTAGATAAAGCCTACTTTTAAAAGAAAGATAAATGCATCTTTCTGATTTTTCCAAAGCGTATTAATCATGAAGATATTATAGCGCTTTAGCTATTACATTTTGAGCTTTGCTCAGCTGCAGGTTTCCCATGCTGCATTTGCCGGTAAAACGAGCCCCTTCCTCTACTACCAGTTTTTTAAGTTGAATGTCGCCATCTACCAGCGCAGACTTCGTAAGTATAAGTAATTCGTCAACATACAGGTTGCCTGTAACCTTTCCTTCGATAGTAGCGTTGAGGCAGTGAATATCTCCTTCTACCGAACCTGTAACCCCTACTACTACTTTAGACTTGGAGTGCAAAGTGCCTTTCACTTCTCCGTCCACACGAATATCACCATCTGAATTCACATTACCTTCCACCACTGTTCCCTGACCAAACATTGTCATTGCCTTTTGAATAGCTAATTTGTCTTGGTTAGTGTCTTTACGTGTAAACATAGCTTTTCAGGTTTGGATGATATCAATAGGGCAGAATCAGCTTTGGATTGACAGGTTTACCATTTTTCCATATCTCAAGATGCAGGTGAGGGCCGTTGCTGAGCTCGCCTGTATTACCAATCAAGCCAATTACTTCTCCTGCTTTCACAAAATTACCTGTTTTTTTTAATAATTTACTCAAATGTTTATATATACTTACAAGGTTATCTTTATGTTGCAAAACAATTGTGTAGCCAAATTCCATTGAATAATGGGCTGATACAACAGTTCCATCGTAGAGCGCTTTAACAGGTTCATCTTTAGCAGTTACAATATCTAAGGCGTAGTGCCCATCAGACACGTTAAAATCATCAGTTACATATCCATTTACGGGGAGTATAAAGTGAAGCTGTTTCATCTCTTCCAGCTCTTCGTTTACCGCAGTAGCATTATAACTTAAGGAAAAGCTTTCTTCTTCCTCAACAATTCTTCTCAGTTCTTTTTCAGCATCAGATGGTTCTCTGAGAGATTTTTCCGATATAGTTTCTTTTTTAGGAGGGGCTTTGGGTATCGTAGTGTCTATGTTTCCCGATATTACATTACTTACATTGTTTAACCATAATTCTCTGTCTTTTAGCGCTTTTTCGAGCGAATCTGTTTTAAATTGCAATTGAATGATTTGACTTCTGTAGTTGTAATCGCCAAATCCCGGGATAAAATATTTTAAAGGAGTATAAATTATCACCGCACTGGTCAGAGCGACCAATGTTACTGCTACTGTGCTTAGAAAGATAAAAACGTTTCTTCTCGTAAGTGTTAAGGCAAATTTTTCCTCAAAGGTCTCGTCATTCAAAACCACAAAACGGTACTTGTTTCGAAGGTTTGTATTACGGCTTGTTTTTTTTCTTGGAGACATTTGGAATAATCATTCGCTAACATAGATAATTTTGCAATGATGGACCTTTTTATTGGTTTTCACCTTTGAAAATCAACCGGAAATCTTTTTTTATCAAACTATGTGAATTAATAAAAAAAATCTATATTTGCGCTCCGTTTTCCGAAAGGGGCTTCCAAAACGGGTTGATGCAACGAAACAAAACATCGTCTCGGAAGTGATGTGAGCGCTCCGGGGTGTTTTTTTGAGTAGTTGCATATTGTAAATTGTATAAAAAACAGTTTTAACTTATGGCAGACCTTAAACAACTAGCTGAAACCTTGGTAAATCTGACCGTAAAAGATGTACAGGAATTAGCAAACATTTTGAAAACCGATTATGGCATCGAGCCTGCAGCCGCAGCCGTTGCAGTAGCCGCACCTGCCGGTGGTGCTGCTGGTGGTGGAGCCGCAGCAGCCGCAGCTGAAAAAACAGAATTTGATGTTATTCTCAAAAGCGCCGGAGCTCAAAAACTTAATGTGGTAAAAGTTGTTAAAGATATTACTGGCCTTGGATTGAAGGAAGCTAAAGACCTGGTTGATGGCGCTCCCAAGCCGGTAAAAGAAAAAGTAGATAAAGCAACTGCAGAAGACATTAAGAAGAAGCTTGAAGAGATTGGCGCTGAAGTTGAAATCAAGTAATAGTAACAGCTTTAAAAGTCATGGCATAACTTCTAATGAAGTTATGCCATTCTTTATTTGTATATCCTGATATCTGTCTTTTCCAGATAAATTTAAATATTGAATATGCAAAATCAAACGCCCAACGCCACAACAGCCAACGGAAGAATTAATTTCGGAAAAGTAAAATTGCATGACGAGATTCCTGACCTATTGGCTATTCAAATTGAATCATTCAAGGAATTTGTGCAGTTAGAAACAACAGCAGACAATAGGCCAAAAGAGGGGTTATGGGCTGTGTTTCAGGAAAATTTTCCTATTACTGATTCCCGTAATATATTTTTACTCGAGTTTTTGGATTATACCGTAGACCCACCCCGTTACACAATTGAAGAATGTATAGAAAGAGGTTTGACTTATTGTGTCCCTCTAAAAGCTAAGCTTCGCTTAAGTTGCAACGACCCGGAGCATATTGACTTTAAAACTATAGTACAGGATGTGTTTTTGGGAAATATACCTTACATGACTCCCAAAGGCACATTTATTATCAATGGCGCTGAACGAGTTGTGGTAAGCCAGTTGCATCGTTCGCCCGGTGTGTTTTTCGGTCAGAGCTTTCATCCTAACGGAACAAAAATTTATTCCGCGAGGGTAATTCCTTTTAAAGGTGCCTGGATGGAATTTGCAACCGATATCAACAACGTGATGTATGCATACATTGACCGGAAAAAGAAATTTCCGGTTACTATGTTGTTAAGAGCCGTTGGATACAATACAGATAAAGATATTCTTAAGCTTTTTGATCTAGCAGATGAGATTGAAATAAAAAGCAAAAACGACCTCAAAAAGGCCATTGGCCGAAAACTGGCAGCGCGTGTGCTACGCACCTGGATGGAAGATTTTGTTGATGAAGATACCGGCGAAGTAGTATCAATCGAGCGAAATGAAGTTCTCCTTGAAAGAGATACAATTATTACAGAAGATAATATCGATTTGATTCTGGAAAGTGGCACAAAAACCCTATTCGTTCATAAAGAATCAGTTTCTACTGATTATTCTATTATTTTCAACACACTTCACAAAGACACATCTAATTCGGAAGTAGAAGCACTAAGCCATATATATCGCCAATTGCGCGGCTCAGATCCACCCGATGAAGAAACTGCGAGGGGCATTATAGAAAAACTTTTCTTTAGTGAGAAGAGGTATGATTTAGGTGAGGTTGGCCGCTATAAAATAAATAAGAAGCTTAAGCACGACATACCAATGAACGTTCGCGTGCTAACCAAGCAAGATATCATTGCAATCGTGAAATATCTTGTAGATCTTTCTAACCAAAAAGCTGAAATCGATGATATAGACCATCTAAGCAACAGGCGCGTGCGCACAGTGGGAGAGCAACTATACGGCCAATTTGGCGTAGGACTGGCGCGAATGGGTAGAACTATCCGTGAACGCATGAACGTGCGCGACAACGAAGTATTCACACCTGTTGATTTGATCAATGCGCGGACACTTTCTTCTGTTATAAACTCCTTTTTCGGCACATCTCAGCTATCACAGTTCCTTGACCAAACCAACCCCTTGGCTGAGATTACCAACAAGCGCAGGGTATCGGCACTAGGGCCGGGAGGCCTCAGCAGGGAAAGAGCCGGATTTGAAGTAAGAGACGTGCACTACAGCCATTATGGTAGGCTATGCACTATCGAAACTCCGGAAGGCCCCAATATAGGCCTTATATCTACCTTGTGTACTCACGCCAAGGTTAATTCTATGGGGTTCATTGAAACACCATATAGAAAAGTTGAAAACGGCAGGGTTGATGTAACCGGAAGTGTACACTATCTCTCGGCAGAAGAAGAGGATAATTATAAAATTGCTCAAGCAAAAACAGATATTGATAAGAAAGGTAATTTTTTAACTGACAAAATTAAAGCCCGCTTTCAGGGAGACTTCCCGATTGCCTCACCGGATGAGGTGCACTTTATTGATGTTGCTCCTAACCAAATTGTGGGAGTTAGCGCTTCCCTTATTCCTTTCTTAGAGCATAATGACGCAAACAGGGCGCTGATGGGCTCCAACATGCAGCGCCAGGCAGTACCTCTTTTGAGGCCTCAGGCTCCAATTGTAGGTACCGGACTCGAAGCTAAGGTTGCTCAGGACTCAAGAAATCTGATTAATGCAGAAGGCGATGGCGTAGTTGAATATGTAGATTCCACACAAATTATTATTCGCTACGACAGAACAGAGGAGGAACAACTGGTTAGTTTCAAGGACAACAAAAAGGTATATCATTTGCCCAAGTTTTTGAAGACAAACCAGAACACTTGCATCAATCTCAAACCTTTAGTGAGGAAAGGTCAACGTGTAACCAAAGGGCAGGTGCTATGCGAAGGTTTTGCCACTCAAAACGGTGAGCTTGCCCTTGGTGCAAACCTTAAAGTGGCGTTTATGCCATGGAAGGGGTATAACTTCGAAGATGCTATCGTGATTTCAGAAAGGGTAGTGCGAGACGACATATTTACCTCTATTCATATCGAAGAGTTTGAACTTGAAGTCCGCGATACCAAGCTGGGTGAAGAAGAGCTGACGCCCGATATACCCAACGTATCTGAAGAGGCTACTAAGGATCTGGATGAGAACGGTATGATTCGTGTGGGTGCACATGTAAAAGAGGGCGATATTCTCATTGGTAAAATTACTCCTAAGGGAGAGTCTGATCCTACGCCAGAGGAAAAACTCCTTAGAGCAATTTTCGGCGATAAAGCAGGTGATGTGAAAGATGCATCGCTGAAAGTGCCCCCTTCCATTGAAGGCACTGTTATCGCTAAAAAGCTTTTTGCAAGAGCTAAGAAAGACAAAGCCTCGAAGATTAAGGAAAAGGCTCAACTTGAAAAATTAGAGAAAGATTTTGCTAAAAAAACAGCTGAAAATAAAAGAATTGCTGATTCAGAAGTTGATGACAGTACTGAGCGGTAAAGTCAGCAACGGAATCTATAATAACTTCAAAGAAGAAGTAGTTCCGAAAGGCACCAAGTTTACTGCTAAGCTGCTGGAAAGTCTCGACTATACAACAGTTGATGCAACCGGCTGGACCAAAGAAGAAAAAACAAATGAACTGGTAAAACAAATCATTCACAATTATTTGCTTCGTGTAAATGAAGAAACCGGACGATATAAGCGCGAGAAATTCAATATCAGTATAGGTGATGAATTGCCCAGTGGCGTACTCAAACTGGCTAAAGTATATATCGCTAAAAAACGCAAGCTGAAAGTGGGCGACAAAATGGCCGGCCGCCATGGAAACAAAGGAATTGTGGCAAAAATTGTACGCGTAGAAGACATGCCTTTCCTTGAGGATGGCACTCCGGTAGATATTGTCCTCAACCCTCTGGGCGTGCCTTCGCGTATGAACTTAGGCCAGATTTATGAAACAGTTCTGGGATGGGCAGGCCAAAAGCTTGGCTTAAAGTTTGCCACACCTATTTTTGATGGAGCTACCATTGAGGAAATCTCTGAATACATCAACAAAGCCGGATTGCCCGAATTTGGTTCTACTTATTTGTACGACGGAGAAACCGGAGAGCGGTTTCATCAAAAAACCACCGTTGGAGTTATCTATATGCTTAAACTCATACATATGGTGGACGATAAGATGCATGCTCGTTCTATTGGCCCATACTCTCTGATTACACAACAGCCTTTGGGCGGTAAAGCCCAGTTTGGAGGCCAGCGCTTCGGAGAAATGGAAGTGTGGGCGCTGGAAGCCTATGGCGCATCTAATGTATTGCAGGAACTGCTCACAGTTAAATCTGATGACATTGTAGGTAGAGCTAAGACCTATGAAGCAATTGTAAAGGGCGACAACATCCCCGAACCGGTTATGCCTGAATCATTCAGCGTGTTGGTTCATGAACTCAGAGGCCTTGCGCTCGATTTGAGGTTTGAATAATAGAAGTAGTACTTAATTAAAAAATCATTTTTCTTCTTAAGAGGCATTTTGCACTGTTTGTACAAATGCCTTTTTTTTTATTTCGTCAGGTATTTTTCTTATTTACCGTTTGATAATTTAATTCCTTGTAAATCTGAAATATCCCTCTTTTACACTTCAGCCCGAATTCAAACCTTTTAGAATATTCATTTTAAGTCCGTTAATTGTTTTTTTCTTGATTTCGCCTGCTTAACACGGCCTCAATATCTTCTAAAGAAATATTCTTATACCTCAGTAATACTATGAGATGATATAAGAGGTCGGCAGCTTCGTTTTTGAATAAATCAGGATTATCGTCTTTAGCCTCGATGGCAAGCTCAATCGCTTCTTCGCCAAATTTCTGAATGATTTTATTCAGTCCTTTTTGAACAAGTTTTGCAGTGTATGAATTAATATCGTTGCTTCCCATTTTTTTTTCAACAATATGTTGCAACAGATACAAAAATCCTTTATCGCTTTCTTCTTTAAAGCATGATGTAGAGCCGGTATGGCAAGTGGGCCCGGTTGTTTCTACTTTGATGAGCAAGGTGTCGTTGTCGCAATCTGTTAGTATTTCTTTTACTTTAAGAATGTTGCCCGATGTTTCTCCCTTTGTCCAAAGTCGTTTTTTACTGCGGCTGTAAAATGTCACAATCTTTTCATCCAAGGTTTTTTGATAGGCTTCTTCATTCATAAATCCCAACATGAGCACCTGATGGGTGTAGTAGTGCTGAATGATAGCAGGAATTAGTCCGTTGTGCTTTTCAAAATCCGGTTTCATCTCACAGGTATGTTGTGATTTTTTAAATATAATTTAAGCTTAGGAATTGTAATTTGATTAAAGTGAAAAATACTGGCAGCGAGCGCTGCGCTTGCTCTAGTTTGTTGAAATACTTCTTTAAAATGCTCTTCATTGCCTGCACCACCTGATGCTATAACAGGTATGGATACCAGGCCGCAGATTTTTTGGGTTATATCTAAAGCAAATCCTTTCTGAGTTCCATCGTTGTTTATGGAAGTGAGAAGTATTTCTCCCGCTCCGAGCTCTGCAACGCGAAGCGCCCACTCCTCAGCCGCTAATGATGTGATTCTTTTTCCTGCATGTGAAAAAACTGTCCACCTATTGTTTACATATCCTACATCCATAGCTACAACAACACACTGGCTGCCGTATTCTGCCGCTATTTCAGAAATAATCTGAGGATTTTGTATTGCAGCCGTGTTAATGGTTACCTTGTCTGCTCCCGATTGTATAAGCACACGCGCATCCTCGTAAGAATGTATGCCTCCGCCAACAGTGAAAGGGATATTTATTTCATAAGCGATTTTTTCAACCAGGGCCGCCATGGTCTTTCTTTGTTCCACAGTAGCAGTGATGTCAAGAAAAACCAATTCGTCAGCGCCTTCTTCAACGTATTTTTTTGCTAGGACAACTGGATCTCCGGCTTCTTTTATATTATCAAAGTGAATACCTTTTACAGTAACGCCATCTTTAATATCTAAACAAGGAATGATTCTTTTTTTCAGCATATAAAGGCAAAAATGAACGATTATAAAAGTTGAGTAATTTCAGACACTTTAATTTTGCCTTCATATAAGGCTTTGCCGACAATAGCCGCTTCGCATCCTATCGTTTTCAGTTGCTTCAGATCATCTAACGATGAGATACCGCCACTGGCTATTAGTTTCACATTGGTACATTTAAGTACTTCATCATATATGTCCAACGATGGACCTTGTAGCATTCCATCTCTTGAAACGTCTGTGCACAAAACATATTGAATTCCTTTATGCTCATATTGTTGAATGAAATCTTTTACATCTATGTCTGTAACTTTTTGCCACCCGGTAATGGATATTTTTCTATTAACAAAATCTGCGCCTAAGATGATTTTTTCAGCGCCATACTGGTTCAGCCAATTGATAAAGAGTTGCTCATCTTTTATTGCCACACTGCCCACACATACTTGATGAGCGCCATAGTCAAAAACAGTTTCTATATCTTTAGTAGTTTTTATGCCACCGCCGAAATCTATCCGCAGGTTTGTTCCCGCTGCTATTCTTTCTAATATGCGATGATTGACTACATGCCCTAGGCGCGCCCCTTCCAAATCAACAAGATGTAGGTATTTCAATCCTTCGCCTTCAAATTGTTTAGCTACCTCAAGAGGATTTTCATTATAAATAATTTTAGAAGCATAATTTCCTTTGGTGAGCCGTACGCATTTCCCTTCAATAATATCAATCGCCGGAATTATCCTCATAAGTTCAAAAAATTTTTTAGGATTTGCTCGCCAACTGCTCCAGATTTTTCAGGATGAAACTGTGTCGCATAAAAATTATCTTTTTGAATTGCTGCACTGAAAGTTATGATATGGTTTGTTGTAGCTATAGTTTGCTCACATATTTCTGCATAATAGCTATGTACAAAATATACGTCATTTTGCGATGTAATGTCATGAAATAATATCCCTTTGGTTTCTTGAAGATTATTCCAGCCCATGTGAGGTACGAGATCTAAAGGAGGAAATTTTTTTACTCGTGTATTGAAAACCCCCAGGCATGGCGTATCGCCTTCTTCCGTATGTTTGCTTAACAGTTGCAAGCCAAGACAAATCCCAAGTACTGGTTGTTTCAACGAAACCAGTAACGCATCCAGTCTTTTTTCCCGCAGATAAGCCATAGCGCTTTTGGCCTGGCCCACTCCCGGAAAAATCACTTTTTCAGCTTTGCGAATGATTTCATGATCATCGGTAACAGCACAATCAAAACCTAATCGGGTTACTGCATTGTAAACTGATCTAATATTTCCTGCATTGTATTTTACAATAGCAATCATAGTACACCTTTAGTGCTGGGAATTTCATTTTGCCCTGTCTTTTGAACAGCTATTCGTAATGCTCGGGCAAATGCTTTAAATATAGCTTCGATTTTGTGATGTTCATTTTCTCCTTCTGCTTTTATATGCAGATTGCATTTGGCGGTGTCGCAGAATGATTTAAAAAAATGATAAAACATTTCTGTCGGCATCTCACCAATTTTTTCTCTTTTGAAAGTGGCATCCCATACCAGCCATGGCCTGCCCGAGAAATCTATCGCTACCTGCGCGAGACAATCGTCCATTGGTAACACGAAGCCATAGCGCTCAATACCTTTTTTGCTTCCCATCGCTTTGTAAAATGTATCTCCCAACGCTATAGCTATATCTTCGGTGATATGATGCTCGTCCACATTGTAATCGCCCTGTGCGTTAAGTCTTATATCAAATCCTCCGTGCCTAGCGATTTGTGTAATCATGTGATCTAAAAAACCTATCCCTGTCGAAATTTCCGCATGTCCGCTGCCGTCTAAGTTCAGTTCTAACTCTATGGTTGTCTCTGAGGTTTTACGATAGGTTTTTGCAACCCTTGGCTGTTTTTGTAAATAAAGAAAAATTTCTTTCCAAGACGAGGTTTCAAACAACTTTTGATTTGATGAAAGTTGCTTTACTAAGTAAGTATCATTGTTGCTGATTCTTTCTATGATATATGATTGCGTTTTATTGAAACTTTCAGACAATTCCCCGCCTTTAATGAAACTTCCAAGTTCATTTGAAGATATTTCCATTGTAAACAATATCCTCTCATTTTTTAAAATTTCAATTCCATTCTGATTGAGAGCATTGTCATTTTTAATTAACACCAGCAAGAAATCTAGTTGCTCACAGATGTTAGCGAGATTTGCTATTACGCCAGGCCTGAATATTACCCGGCCTTCTTCTGGCATAAAAATGCAATCTGAGTGAATAAACAAAATTTTCTTCATGAAGGATATTGTTTTAATGCATCTATAAGAGTTTTATTTTCTTGCTCAGTGCCCACCGTAATCCTTATGCAATCTTGTATGAGCGTACTTCTATTTCGGGTGATAATTTTTTTGTTTAATAGATATTGGTAAATGTCCGGCCCGTTGGTGGTTTCTATCAACAGGAAGTTGGCCTGTGACGGAAATATCTTTTTAATACAAGCTACATCCGACAGCGCTTGCTCCAACACTTTGCGCTGAGATAATATGATTTGTCTTTGCTTTTCCAGTTCATCGCGATTTTTCAGCGCTTGCAGAGCAGCTTCCTGATTCAGTTTGCTCACGTTGTATGGAGGTTTTATTTTGTGCATCAAAGCAACGATAGGGCGCGATGCAAAGGCCATGCCTACTCTGGCTGCGGCAAGCCCTTTAGCTTTACTGAATGTTTGCAGCACGACAAGATTTTGGTATTTTTCTATTTCGCTGATCCATGATGCACTATCACTAAAATCAATATAGGCCTCATCTAAAACAACAATTCCTTTAAAATGCTTTAAGACATAATCAATATTTAAAATCAAATTGCCGGTTGGGTTGTTAGGAGAGCATATAAAAATAAGTTTCAGGTTTTCATCATTGAGGTAATCTCTTAGTTGTTCAATGTTTATTTGAAAGTCTTGGTTTAAAGGAAGTTTTATAAAAATAACTTCATTAATATTCGCACTCACCTCATACATGCCATAAGTAGGTGTAAAAGTTAATGCTTTGTCAAGAGAGGGACGGCAAAAAATGCGATACAACAAATCTATGGCCTCATCGCTGCCATTACCAACAAAAATATTTTCAGGTGAAATATGATGTAGTTGGGCCAAAGCTTGTCTTAGCTCTGTTTGATATGGGTCCGGATAGCGATTGAGCGTTCCGAAAGGATTTTCATTGGCATCTAAAAAAATGCCTTCCTTGCCGGAAAATTCATCGCGTGCGCTGGAGTAGGGCTTGAGGTTCCAGATATTTTGACGCACTAACTTTTGAAGTTCAAACATTCTCTATTGGTTTAATCTAATGCTCACCGCGTTTTTATGTGCTGAAAGTTGCTCTGCCTCAGCCAAAGTTTCAATAGCTCTGCCTATTGCTAAAAGGCCTTGTTTACTGATATGTTGGAAAGTTATTTTTTTGACAAAACTATCTAAAGAAACTCCGCTGTAGTATTTGGCAAATCCATTTGTAGGCAATGTATGATTAGTGCCGCTGGCATAATCGCCGGCGCTTTCGCAACTGTAATTTCCTAAAAAAACGGAGCCTGCATTCACGATTTGTGGAATAAATTTCTCTGCATTTGCTACAGCCAGTATCAAATGTTCAGGTGCATAGCAATTACTGAAAGCGATACACGTCTCAATATTCTCAAGCAGAATAGCTTTGCTATGGCGCAGCGCCTGCTCAATGATTTTTTTTCTCGGCAAATGTTCAATTTGCATTTTGATGGCTTCAATTGTTGATTGAATAACTCTTTCGCTTGTGCTCAGCAGAATAACCTGACTATCGGGGCCGTGCTCGGCTTGAGAAAGCAAATCGGCAGCGACAAACTCAGGATTGCAAGTATCATCTGCAACAACAAGAAGTTCGCTAGGCCCAGCAGGTAAATCAATGGCTGTGCCAAATCTCTGAGCCATTTTTTTAGCCGCAGTTACAAATTGGTTTCCCGGGCCAAAGATTTTATACACTTTAGGAATGGTTTGTGTGCCAAACGTCATAGCCGCGATGGCTTGTATGCCGCCAACTGAAAATATGTTTTCTATGCCCAGCAGATTTGCGGTGTAGCGTATCGCCGGATGGACGGAGCCGGAGCCATTAGGAGGGGAGCACAAAACAATTTCTTTACAGCCCGCAATTTTTGCCGGTACGCAGAGCATCAGCACGGTAGATAGCAAAGGAGCCGAACCTCCCGGAATATATATGCCAACTCGCTCAATCGGACGGCTTTCGCGCCAACAGGTAACTCCGGGCTGTGTCTCTACCTTTTGCGAATTCTCTTTTTGAGCTGAATGAAATGTTTCA
>JAVQWQ010000011.1:0-30440 GCA_033578915.1 Chitinophagales bacterium
ATTTGAATGCAAAAAAAGGTTTCACAAATCAATGAATCCATCAGAATTCTGGAAGAGGAGCTTGGAATTTACTCAGAGGAATTGTCTGAAAACAAACGCCGCAAAAACAGCCATAGAAGAACCAACCCCGCTACAAAAAACACAAACCATACAACATCAAAAGCTAAATCATCCATGGCTATCACAAACCTAAATGAATAAATGATTCACTTTTTAAATTCAGTGAAAAATTCTCTTTTGCTTACAATAAAATGACAATTTCAAACTATTGCCTGTTTTGCTGGATAAGAATTTCCAGAAGAACTATAAGCTAATTCACTTGGTCAAAATTTTACATACATCAAAGGTTTTTTAGAAATCATTTCCTGATAATAGATAATTTATTGGTTAGTTTTTTAAAAGTAAAACTTAGCTAAAGTGTGGATTAGAACTATATTAAATGAACACACAAGCAAAACTGTTTTTGCAAATATCTTTTAAGACAAATTTCCGATATTGCAGTAGTGAACCTTTCACCAAAAGAAATTCTGAAAAAATATTGGGGATATGACCATTTCAGGCCATTACAGGAAGAAATCATCTTAAGTGTATTGGAGAAAAATGATACCCTGGCGCTGCTCCCCACCGGTGGCGGAAAATCCATATGTTTTCAGGTTCCTGCGCTGTTGATGCAGGGGGTTTGCATTGTGGTGTCACCGCTCATAGCGTTAATGAAAGACCAGGTTTGTCATCTTAAAAACAAAGGCATTAAGGCCGAAGCCATATTTGCTGGAATGCATCATTCTGAGATTCAAAGTGTGCTTTCTAAGGTGGCCTTTGGCGATAATAAATTTTTGTACATCTCACCGGAGCGATTGGCAACAGAGAGTTTCAGAACTGTGCTGAAATCAATGAAGGTATGCCTCCTCGCTGTGGACGAAGCACATTGTATTTCTCAATGGGGTTATGATTTCAGGCCGGATTATCTCTCAATATCGGAGGTAAGAGAATTTATGCCCGATGTACCTGTATTGGCGCTTACTGCAACAGCAACACCCGAGGTTGCAAAGGACATCATGCAGCAGCTTAATTTCAAGCAAAGGCGGATTTACGTTAAAAGTTTCATCCGCCCTAACCTGAGCTATGTAGTTCGCCATGCATCCAACAAACCAGCTCAATTACTTAAGATTTTCAAAGGAGTGCCGGGCAGCAGTGTGGTATATGCAAACAGCCGAAGGGCAACAGTAGAATATGCCATGTTTCTTCAAAAAAGCGGAATACGTGCAGATTTTTATCATGCAGGCCTTACGACAAATGAACGCGACAGAAAGCAAGAGCAATGGATGAAAGGCAACATCCGCGTAATGGTTTGCACCAATGCCTTTGGGATGGGTATTGACAAGCCCGATGTAAGAACAGTTGTCCATCTCGAGCCACCGGCCAGCCTTGAAGCTTACTTTCAGGAAGCCGGACGCGCAGGTAGAGACGGCAAAAAAGCTTACGCTGTGCTCTTATATTCCCTGAACGATAAAAACGCTTTGCAAAAAATAAAAGAGGATTTCCCATCTAAAGAGGATTTACAAAACACGTATGAAAGTTTATGCGAATTTTTTCGCATACCCATAGACCAAAAACCCGAAGAATCTTTTCCTTTCAATATCGTTGAATTCTGCAATTATGCACGCAAACCGCCCCGTGTTATATCTTCTCATATTAAATTATTGGAACAATCAAAAATCATCGCAGTAAATGAATATACAATGTCGGCACCGCTAATCAAGTGCCTTGCGAGTGTTAAACAATTAAATGATTTTTATAGTGCCTATCCAAGTTTTGCGCCCTTATGCAAGATGATCTTGCGCACTTGCGAAGGCGTTTTTTTTGACTATGTGCCGATTGCAGAACAAGCCATCAGGTCGCGCTTAAATATGAGCACAAATGAGTGGAATACAAAATTACAAGCGCTCGACGAATGGAATATTTTTTCATATCGCCCTGTAAGCACTTATCCTGAGATTTCGTTTTTGCATCCCAGAGTTTCAAAAAACCACTTGCTGCTGGACACAGATTTTTTAACCCTGCTGCGAAACCAACACGTAAAGCGCATAAGTGGCATGTTACAATATTTGAATAATAATGAAGTTTGTCGCAGCCGTGTACTGGTAAACTATTTCGGAGAAAGATTTTCAGAGGCCTGTGGAGTATGTGATGTATGTATAGACGCGAGAAAAAAAGGGGGAAAACACAGAAACTATTCTCAACTAATTATTGCTATCGAAAAAGAACTTCATCAGCCCAGGAGTTTGGAAACTATTTCTAAAGCGGTTTCTGCAAATCCCGAAGATGTAACCAAGGCGCTGCAATGGCTGGCCGATGCAGAAATGGTTAGGATAAACGAGGAAGGATTGTTTGTCAAATGCTGAAAAAGCAAAGTTCCGCTTTCGCGGAACCGGCTCTGATATATGAATTTATTACTATTGTTCTTTGATACTGGCTACTGCGGCATTAACTCCTGCTGAAGGTTTTCTGAACATTCGTCCACTTTCGCGATTATTATTTACAAAATAACCTTCAAATTGGTCTCCATCCGCCCAGTAAAACACTCCTTTTCCGTGCATCATTCCATTTAAGAATTCTCCTTCGTAGCGGTCACCATTGGCAAAATAAAATATACCCGTTCCAGTCCTTCTTCCATTTTTAAACTCACCCACATACTTATCTCCATTGGGAAAGTACATAGTTCCCGAGCCGGCACGCATATCATTTTCATAATTGCCTTCAAAAATATTTCCGTTTGCAAAGGTGTACTTTCCTTTTCCATGTTTTTTCCCGTTTAAAAACTCTCCCTCATAGCGATCTCCATTTTTATATATGAAAACCCCTTTTCCGGAAATTTCTCCTTCAACAAAACTGCCTTCGTAGCGATCACCATTTGCAAAATAGTAGATGCCCTGACCATGTATCTGATTGTGCACAAATTGTCCTACATATTTGTCACCGTTTAAGAAGGTATAAACACCTTGGCCATGTCTTTTATTGTCTTTCCACTCCCCTGCATAGGTAGAGCCGTCTTTCATGCGTGCTTTGCCGTATCCGTTGCGTTTATCATTCTCCCAGTTTCCTTCATAAGTTTCTCCGGTAGAGAGAAATGCTTTTCCGAATCCATGCTTTTCACCTTTGTCGTTATAGCCGCCTGAATATTTACCGGGTACGTATGTTTCCGTTTCATCCAACGAAGCTATTGTCTGTTGAGCACTCACATCATACATGAAAACACCGCAAATAAGGATAACTAAAATCTTCTTCATGACTCATTTTGCTTTACAGGTTTTACGAATTGCATAGTCTAATGTTTCATAAACCATGAAAATGTTACAGAATAAAGCCACATTTGCATGTCTATGCAACCATTGCGCGCGCTCGCCTCTCAAACATTTATCTATGGAGTTACCGGCATTGGCGGCAGGTTTCTTAATTATTTGCTTACCTATCTATACACACGAATTTTCTCTACTTCCTCTTTTTGGCATAAATTCTGAGTTGTATGCTTATAGCGGCTTTTTTACTGTGTTACTTGCTTTCGGATTAGAGACCGGTTTCTTTAGATTCTATCATAAAGAAGAAAATAGACAAAAAATAGTATTTTCTACCGGGCTGGCCTTCCTCACCATCACTTCATTGATATTCATTGTTTTAATATATTTTTTTAATGGTGGCCTTGCTGCTCTGATGCACTATCAGGGTATGGAGTATTACATAATTTGCTTTGGATGGATTTTAGCGCTGGATGCTTTGGGAGCGCTGCCCTTTGCATTGCTGAGAGCAGAAAACAAGCCCATTCGTTTTGCTGCAATAAAATTTGCTGAAATAGCGGTGAATATCGGCTTAAACCTCTTCTTTCTTGTTTTTTGCAGAAAAGCGTTTTATAATGGAGAGAACAACTGGCTTGCTTCGCTATATAATCCTGATATTGGAGTTGGTTATATCTTCATTTCTAATCTCGCTGCCAGTGCAGTAAAAGTTTTACTGCTTTCACCTCAGCTGATGCTTATATCCTCGGGCTTCGATGCTACTCTCTTAAAAAAGATGCTGAGGTATTCGCTTCCGATGACGGTTATAGGTTTTGCAGGCATTATCAACGAAATGCTCGACCGCATGAGCCTGAAATATTTACTCTCCGGCACTGTTCAGGAAAATCTGGCGCAACTGGGAATTTACAGCGCCTGCTACAAATTAAGCATACTCATGAATTTGTTTATACAGGCGTTTCGATATGCAGCAGAGCCTTTCTTCTTTGCACAAGCTTCGCGTAAAGATTCACCGAAAATATATGCAGATGTACTTTTATACTTTACTATTTTCTGCGTGTTTATTTTTCTGATGATATCGCTTTTTCTGCAGTACTTCGGTTTGTTCATAGGGCAAGATTTCAGAAGCGGGCTTTCTATCGTTCCCATTCTGCTTATAGCGAATATGTTTTTCGGAATATATACAAACCTTTCTATTTGGTACAAGCTTACAGACAGGACTTTATACGGAGCTTTGGTGGCTCTGTTGGGAGCGGCTGTTACTATTGTGCTTTTGTGGTGGTGGGTGCCTCGAATGGGCTACCATGGGGCCGCCTGGGCAACTTTGGGGTGTTATATTTTTATGACAGTGGTTTCATACATCTTAGGACAAAAGTATTTCCCTGTTCCCTACAATATTCCTAAAGTTCTTGCCTATATTTTATTTGGTATAGGTTGTTATCTGGTGCATAAGCAAGTGATAAGTATTTATGTATCGGAAGAAATTTCGGGAGCAGTTCTTCTTATGATTTTCATCTTTGTTGTATTGGTTATGGAAAGTAAAAATTTTAATCATGCTAGAAATTAAAATTATCAATCGCTCACCTCACCCTTTGCCGTCTTACGAAAGTTCAGGCGCAGCAGGCATGGATATACGTGCATGGGTAGCCGAACCTGTAACCATACCTCCTTTGGGATGTGTTTTGATTTCCACCGGCCTGTATATCGAATTGCCCGAAGGATATGAGGCGCAACTACGCCCGCGCAGCGGGCTGGCTACAAGGCACGGCATCACCCTGCCCAACGCTCCTGCTACTATTGATGCAGATTACAGAGGAGAAATAAAAGTCGCTCTTATTAATTTATCCAATAAAAATTTCACGATTAATAACGGAGATCGTATTGCCCAGATGGTTGTAGCAAAAGTGGAAAAGGTTACATGGAAAACAACTCAAGACCTTTCTGAAACCAAGCGCGGAAACAAGGGATTTGGAAGTACAGGAATTGAATAATAATGAGGTTAATATTACTACTAAACACCATCATGAAAGTTCAAACTATTTTGTTTTTCATCTGTCCTATTACGCTCTTGTTTCATACAGCATGCAACAGCGACTACTCGCCTAAGCCCAAAGCATACCCAAGAGTAATTTTTCCGGAGCGTGCCTATAAGTTGTTTTCACCCTCAGGATGCCCTTATGAATTTGAAATACCTGTTTATTCTTTTCCGGAAGAAGATACATTATACTTTAATCAGAATATAAAAGGCAGCTGCTGGTATAATATCCGTTTCCCTGAATTTAATGGCGTTATCAATTTTACATATAAATCTATTAACGATACTCACAAGCTGGAAAAGCTGATTGAGGACGCTCACAAGCTTTCATTCAAGCATACAAAAAAGGCCGATTACATTGATGAAGTAGTTATTCAAAACCCCTACCGCATAGGCGGAATATTATACGAAGTGGGGGGCGATGCCGCTTCAAATGTTCAGTTTTTTCTTACCGATAGTGTAAAACATTTTGTGCGAGGCGCACTCTACTTCAACAATCAACCCAACGCAGACTCTATGCGTCCGATTGTAGATTTTCTAAAAGAAGATTTAAGGATAATGCTGAAATCTTTTCGCTGGAAAACATTTGCTAGCAGAAGAAAAGGTTAGCGAATACCCTTAGTCATTGCCGTCCAACCAGCCACAAGCCATCCTGCGATAAAACAAAGGCCTCCAAGAGGGGTTACAGGTCCTATGATTTTTGAAGGGATACCGGTGAGATGAGCAGTAGCAAGCAAATACAAAGAACCGCTGAAAAGTATTATTCCTGCGATGAACAAAATATTTGCCCACAAAAATCTGTTACTATTTTCAGTTGATGAGAGCACCACAACAATCAACACATGGGCCAGATGATAAAAGACTGCTTTCTGATAAATTTCTGTTTGATAACTATCGAGCAAGGGTTTGAGCCCATGAGCGCCGAATGCGCCGAGTCCTACGGCCAAAGCCCCTAACAAGCATGCTATTACAAAATAAATATTCATTTATTCTCTATCTCATTACGGCTACAGTTCCGGTAAAAGATGTTTCGGTATCGTCCCAGAAAGTAACATTTATTCTGTAAACATAGGTTTCCATAACCACTTTGGCTCCTTTGAATGTTCCATCCCAAGCGTTTTTGGTTTGTGTTCCATTGGGTTGATTCGGGTTATCATAGATTAAATTACCCCAGCGGTCGTAAATTTTTACTTCTATAGTCTTTGCTCCGAGTATATCAAAATTAAAATAATCATTGAGCCCATCTCCATTAGGCGTGAATGCTGTAGGAATAAATGCTTGTGGAGCTAATTTCACAATTACTCTTACGGTGTCGTAGTTAAAACAACTGTCGCCATCCATCACGCGCAGTACGTAGTCGGTTGTGGTGTCAGGCGAAGCGATCACCTCTGCACAAGTATCGCAGTTCAATCCGGATGAAGGGGTCCATAAGTATCCAAGAATTCCGTTAGATGAAGAAGCCTTTGCAACAAGCTTAACAGGCTCCTTGCGCAGAGAAATCCTATCTTCTCCTGCCGATACGAAGAATGCTTGTGGCTGAGTAATGTTGAATGTCGCTACCCCCTTACAGTTGTTGTTGTCTTCCACCACCACTGTATATTTTCCTGCAACCAAACCGAGATAAATACTATCTGCCTGATAAATTCCATTCACATAATAAGAATAAATTCCTGTGCCACCGGTAGCTTTGATAAGAACCTGTCCATCATCTCCGCTGAAACAAGACACATCTTTAGGGAATGTAGTCACAACTATTTGCGATGGACGAACTAGTCGGGTAGAGTCTGTTTTGGTACAGCCGCGGGCATCTGAAATAGTAACTACATAGGTTGCATCTCCATACAGGTTAATAGCCATCACTCCGGTCTGCACTGGATTAGTATTCCATGTAAAGGTATATGGAGGGGTTCCTCCGCTATAACTTACAACCGCGAAGCCAGTAGCATTGTCGTAGCAATCAGGATTATTCCCTGCCACCGAAGACAAAATAGGCGCTGGCTGAATCACTTCGTAGCTTTTTACAAGGGAACAGTTTCTGTTGTCTGTTATGGTAACATTATAAATCCCGGCAGGTAAATTGAAAAGATTTTGTGAAGTGTCTGATGTGCTCCAGACAAAGGTGTAACCACCATTGCCGCCGGCAACCGACTTTAAGATTATAGATCCGTTTGAGTCACCGTTACATTTCAGGTTCGTTACAGTATCGGTAACGCTGAACGGTTGAGGTTGAGTAAGGGTAATAAGCGTAACGGATGTACAATTTTTGGCATCTGTTACAGTAAGTTGATAGGAGTTGGCTGTTAGACCACTGAGCGATGAAGACGTTGAAAAGTTACTCCAGTTATAACTATATGGAGGGGTGCCGCCTGTTACCTGTGTAGTAATAGAGCCATCACTACCACCAAAACAGCTAATGTTAAAACCTTGTGCACTTACCGTAAGTGGTGTTTGAGGGCCAGTAACAGTATATTCAGCAGAATCAATACAGCCGTTGGCATCGCTTACCACAACACGATAAGTTCCTGCAGGAACGTTGTTTATATCTTCTGATGTGCCATAACTTACACCGTTGGTTACGTTAGTCCACTTGAACGTGAAAGGAGCAACGCCACCGTTGAGCGATATAGCTACAGCCCCCAAAGAATCGCCATAGCAACGAAGGTGTTGAATGTTTTCTAACGAAATTACATATTTCGGATTTTGGGAGATCACAACACTATCTACGGCAGTACAGGCATTTGCGTCAGTGACGGTTACGATATATTTTCCAGATGGTACATTGGTGAGTTGTGAACCCGTAGAGCCATTGCTCCATGCATATGAGTAGTTAGCTGTTCCGCCGGATGCGACCACTTCTGCACCGCCGGTGCTTTGTCCGAAACATAAAACGGGAGTAATATTGATAAAACTAATCTTAAGTGGAGCTGGTGCCGAAACGGTAAAGACAGCAGAACGCTGACAACCGTTAAGGTCTGTTACCAGCACATTGTAAGCTCCGGCACTCAGGCCTGTTATATCTTCAGTAGTTGCACCGTTACTCCATAGAAAAGTGTAAGGGGGTGTCCCTCCGCTCACAGTAATATCAATACTTCCTGTTGAGCCATTGTTGCACAAAATATTGGTAACATTCCCGCTGATATTAAGAGGAGCGGCAGGTTGCGTAAGTGTTACATTTTGCGTGGTAATGCACCCTTTAGTATCAGTAACAGTAACTGCGTAATTTCCCCCTGGGATATTGATAAGATCTTCAGTGGTGGCAAAAGGAGAACCGTTTTGTGTCCAATTGTAAGAATAAGGAGGCGTGCCGCCTGAAACAGTAAGATCTATCTTGCCATTATTCAAACCATTACACAAAACATTAGTAACTGAAGCTATGTTGGAAGCGAGCAGTGGCGGGTCTTTAAGTTGTATGGTAACTCCAAATTGCGGAATAGTGCAAAAATTATCCCTTATTTTAACGAAATAAATTCCCTGAGGAAGATTGGTAAAATTACCGCTGTTTTGCCAGGTTGCGCCATTATTGATAGAGTATTGCAGAGGCCCGTTGCCCCCAGAAGCAGTAACGGTAATGGTTCCGGTAGATGTGCCATTGCATGTCGGGTCGGTAGCCGTAATGTTATTGATGAGCGGTTGTCCTACCGTTATGGTTATTTCACGATAGCTCCATGAGTTTTGTCCGTTATTCCGGGTATAGACGCGATAGGTGCTGGTGTTAGCAACATATACCGTAAGAAAAGAATCAGACAAACCGGTTATTTGAAGAAAGTTACCATTTTCAAACCAAACATATTCTCCGCCGAAGACAGCGCCTGAGGTATAAAGCGTAACATAACCGGGCTCACAAAGATGTGTGCGGTTGGCTTTAAGTGTGTCTGGGCAGGGCGATGTCCAAAACGTACTGTAACCCATACCTACATCATCACTGCCGCAACCGCCATTGTAACCGGGATCGCCTGTTCGTGTTAACCCTTTGAAGGTCCATTGATATGGAGGCGCATCTCTGAAGGGTAAGAAGTTGGGATTGTTCATTTGGCGGTCGCAGAATTGGTCGTCTGAACTGCAACCACAGGTGTTTCCGGTACTGCAGGGACAAGGGTTTTGATAGCTGTTTCTGAAAAGCGAACCCGGGCATGAACTGCAACTTGCCAGGCAAATCCCCAGAATCACTGTACCGCTGCAACAATCAAAGCAATCGTCTTCCCATCCTACCTGGCGGGCTTGCAGGCCATTAGGCGTAAAGGTAAAAGCGGGAGAGTTGAAAGTACCATATGTAAAATCTCTCACCCAGTTGCCGCCTGGCATAGAAGTAGAGTAAGGTCCACAGCAGGCAAAAAGGCCATTGCTCCAACTGCGCACTCCGGTACTAAAGAAGCCTTGCCCATCAAGGTCAGGATAGTCGCGGACAAAACCTTCATTATTGAATTCATCTGCATCGGGAAAAATATCATCTCCTGTTTCTGCCCATACACTTTCGTATCTGAAACTAATGCGCATAGCACCGTCTGGTACCTGCGCCGTAACGGCTATCCCATATAAAATTAAAAAGAATACAAAAAGTGGCCGATGGTAAACGTGTTTCATGTTTTCTGTATTTGTTACAATAGTGGTTTACTGCTTTTGTTCAAGATCTTTATGGTGAGCCTTGGGAGCATACTTTTCTGCATACTCTTGAGGCTTGTATTTGAAATACCAATGCTTGACTGCGAGGTCGTAGCGCACGGCATCTAACTCAGCATTTCCTGAATCAAAATCTTTTTGCTCGGGAAATTTTTCGGAGACAGGAATTAAAACAAACTTATCTATGATGGCTGCATCTATCTTTACAGGCATGTAATGTTTATTGAGTTTTGCAAGGCGCGGCTCATTAAGGAGAGCTTCCAGTTCTTCCGGAAAAATTCTCATCCAGTCGCTCAATGCCGCTTCATAAACTTTCTCGCTTTGCTCCAGGTCTTCGGTTATTCTTGGTTGAGGAAAATGAGGAGCAAATTCGCGCACATCAGAGATAGATAATCCTGCTGCAGTTATCCATTGCCAATAACTGTTTTCAAATTTTCTTTTTTCTGAGGCAACTTCCAACCCTAAATGGACGCGAGAGGGATTTAACTTTTTTATCTCTGGTATGGATAAGAAGGCTTCAACTTCTGAGGGGTGGTTTTTCTTCCATTTTTCGAGCTTGTTTTTAAAAATCTCATACTGTTTATCGTTTTGAATGTTAATTGGAGGAAAATGAGGCGCAACTGCTCGTACATGTGATTCTTTTATTTGAGCATATTCTAACAAGGCGAGCCAACGATCGTTTTTGTGAGTATGATTCTGAGAAAAAACGTTGGAGAACACAAATAATGATGATAAAAAGATACACCACTTCATAATCAAAATTTGGCTAAAAATAAGGGCTATTTGACAAAATCTCATGGTAAAATGATTTAAATCATCAATTCAGGCATTAGAAATAAAAAAATTATTAACATTTAGTTTGTGCAGCATTCATAAATTGCCAACTATTGTAAGATGAGCCAGCCTTATTTTGAGTTGCCGTTTTTTACCAATCTATTAATACTGTTAGTAACAGCAAGAATACTGGGCGAAATATTTGAGCGGTTCAGACAACCTGCTATGATTGGTGAAATCATTGCCGGCATGATACTTGGCCCCAGCCTGCTCAACCTTATTCATCGCACCGAAGAGATAAAAGTAATTTCAGAGCTTGGAATTTTTCTCCTTGTAATTCTTGCAGGTCTTGAAATAAATATTGACGATATAATTCGTTCTCTGAGAGGCAAAAAAATTTTCATCTCTCTCCTTGCGTTTTTTTTACCCATCTCCAGCGGTTTTGCTGTAGGTTATTTTTTTGGCAAAAACATCATGACCTCTCTTTTTATTGGGCTCTGCGTTGCAATCACTGCATTGCCCGTAAGTATTCGCATATTGATGGATCTGAAAAAAATCAATACTCCGTTTGGACAAAATGTAATTTCTGTTGCCATATTCGATGATGTTTTTGCATTGACCATCCTAGCTGTTTTGCTTAATATTAAAGATTCTGACAAGTCGCTGACCGCGGTAATGAAAGCCGGAACCGTTTCTTTATTGAAGCTCATTCTTTTCCTGACCTTATTAAGCTTGGCTTATTTGCTTATCAGGCGTTTGCTCAGCAGAGGAAATTATATACAGGAATCATTGGATAAACTGGTGGGATTTCTCAAAGGCAAAGAACCGCTCTTTGCATTATTTTTTGCTTTTGTGCTCTTGTTTTCTACGGTTACCGAAAATTTAGGTTTGCACTTTATCGTTGGCACTTTTTTTGCCGCCATGCTCATCAGCGATGCTCTTATAGGAAAAGAAAACCTTAAAGCTATTGAAACAACCACAAGCAATATCGCTATGGGATTTTTGGCACCGATATTTTTTGCTGGAATTGGCCTTGAGTTTAATGTTTCATCCATTGATAATTTAGCCCTTTTGGCCGGAGTAATTTTGGTGTCTTACTTGTCTAAAATAGCGGGAGGTTTTCTGGGAGGAATATTGGCAGGCCTTGGCAGCCGATTTTCGCTTGTTCTGGGAATGGGTTTAAATGCGCGTGGAATCATGGAGTTAGTCATTGCAAACATTGCCTATCGAAACGGATTGATTGATAACGAAGTATTTTCCATTCTCGTCATCATGGGAGTATTGACCACCCTTACTACCCCGCTAATTCTCAAAAGAGCTTTTATTGCGTTCCGTATTTAGATGTGAGGCTCATGGTAAAGGAGCAGAAGAAATTATTTTCACAACTCAAGCAATTAGGCGCAGAAGTATTGCAAATAATTTATCCAAATGTGTGCCTGGCTTGTGGTAACGCCCTGTCCTGGGGGCAGGAATATATTTGCCTTGCCTGCCTGCAGAATCTTCCCTACACACGGTATTGGGAAATAGAGGACAACCCGATGGAAATGCACCTTTGGGGGCGTTTCAAATTTGAACGTGCTGTTGCACTATTTCATTTTGAAAAAAGCGGCAAGGTTCAGAATCTTTTGCATGAGCTAAAATATAGAAACCAGCCACAGTTGGGAGTTTTTCTTGGAAAATTGCTTGGCAGAAAGATGAAAGAAAATATGCCTTGCCAATACGATACGATAATACCTGTGCCGCTTCATCCTCAGCGAATGCTCGAAAGAGGTTACAATCAGGCAAAGATGTTTGCGCTTGGTCTTTCAGAAGTTTTGGAGTGCGAGGTTGCGGAAGATATATTGATAAGAAGCAAAGCAAGTCCTACGCAAACAAAGAAAACCCTCTTTGAACGCCTTGATAACGTTGCCAATATATTTGAAATAAAAGATTCAGCACGATTGAACGATAAACACATCTTGCTGGTGGACGATGTGCTTACCACCGGCGCAACCATTGAATCATGTGCCAACGAACTGATCAAAGCCGGAACTATCCGTTTGAGCATAGCCACCATAGCAGTAGCATGAAAATTAAAAGGAATTAAGGTTTTGCGGAACAAGCACTTTCAGGCTCTGCGGCTCTATTTCCATGACTAAATCATCATGAAAAATAAAGTGATCGCCATCGAACTGATACACCCTTTTGGGATCACCTTTAATTTCTATTTTTCTTGCGCGATAAACTTCCGCTTCTTTTATAAGATCTGCCCTTTTAAAAGCAATACATAAAAAAATATAAACCAATTTCCACAACGGAAAGCGAGTAACAACCATCACATCCAGCAGTCCGTCTTTCAGGCTGGTAAAAGGAAACGGCCCGAAGTTGTATCCGTACTGATTGGAATTAAATACTGTAAACAGATAAAATTCACGCTCTATTTCAAGCCCGTCAATGATAACTTTTGCATGAAAAGGCTTGAAGTAAAAAAACAATTCGGAAACCACCGCCCACACATAAGAGAAAAATCCCCTGATAGCATGTCGTTTAAATCGCCTGGCTACAGAAGAATCTAAACCAAAGCCGGCACAACTGAAAAAATAACCCTTATTGGTTTTAACGCTATCAATCCAAACTTCTTTAGCATTGTTGAGTACATCGAGCGCACCTGCCACATCGCGCGATGGGATCGTAAGATGCGTAGCCAACCCATTACCTGAACCGAATGGGATTATGGCCAGTGCCACATCAGTATGTACAAGGCTTTGGGCTATTTCATTGATTGAGCCGTCTCCGCCAACAGCGCACACCACATCGTAACCCTCTGAAACCGCTTCGCGGGCTATCTCAACGGCATGGCCGGCATACTGAGTATAACGTATGGTGAAATCGAATTGTACGTAATCAAGATATCTGGCGATTTTCTCAGGTATGCCCTCTTTTCTTGCTACTCCTGATATAGGATTGATAATGAATAATATCTTCTTTTTTCTTAACTCTTTTTTCATGAACAATCATTACTTCAACGAAGTACACAAATTTCAAGTCCTAAGGTTTGTCTTGCGAAAAATAAAAAGAGTGATGCCTTTCATTAAAAAGCTTTGAGGCTTAAATCTAAGGCTGGGCTGGAGTGTGTCAATGCGCCTACCGAAATATAATCCACGCCTGTTTCTGCATAAGCCACGACATTTTCTAAATTTATACCTCCGCTGATTTCTGTTTCGTATTGTTGGTTAACCAAACTCACTGCCTCTGCCGCCTCTTCGGGAGAGAAATTATCGAACATGATTCTGTGCACATTTCCCTTCTTTAATATCGCCTTAATATCATCCATGGTGCGCGCTTCTATTTCTATTTTCAAGTTAAGATTGTGCCGTTGCAGATATTTGACTGCAGCATCTATTGCCTGCTCTACCCCTCCGCAAAAATCAATATGATTATCCTTGAGCAATATCATGTCGTATAATCCATAACGATGATTGTGTCCGCCTCCGATGCGTACGGCCCACTTTTCAAAGAAGCGCAGTGCAGGAGTTGTTTTGCGGGTATCTAAGATTTTGCATGAAGTGTGACGAACGGCATCAACAAATTTTTTTGTATGAGTAGCTATACCACTCATACGCTGCATAAAATTGAGCAGAACGCGCTCTGCACGCAGAATAGATTTTACCTCCCCATAAACTCTGAAAGCTACGCTGCCCTTTTTTACCAAAGCGCCATCTTCTAAGACCGGCTCAAAGAGCAGATTTTCATCTACAAGCGTGCAAACTGTTTTAGCTACTTCAACGCCTGCTAATACTCCATCTGCCTTCACCAAAAGTTGCGCTCTGCCCTCTTTGGCCTTAGGTATGGCCGCCAGCGAGCTATGGTCTCCTCGAGGTATTATCCCTTTAGGGTCGGAAATATCTTCATCCAGCGCTTTTTTGATTAATTCAATCTGTGATGCGTTGAGTTGCATAAGTATTATTCCTCTATCCTGACTTCGCGGACTATAAATAATCCACCGGTATTTTTGCCGAAAATATAAAGGTTATAATTTCCTGCTGTTGTTTGCAGGACCCCCATGATATAGCGCGCCCCTTCCGGCGATGTGCCCTGATGTTTAATATCGAGGCCTTTTACATTTTTCTTTTGAAAGAAATCGCGTAGAACAGCTTCGGCTTGAGCTTTGCTATATGCTGAAGATTGTGATAAAATAGTAAGTTCCACCTGTGCTTCAAAATGTTTTGCCACTCCGGAAGCGCTACCCGATTTTACAGCAGCGAGAAAAGACTCTACATTCTGTGCATGAAGTGATGTAGAGTAAAACAAAACAAGCGCAGCAATAAGCATGTTCGTTCTCAGCAAGAATAAAAGTAGTTTTGTTTTGTTTAAAAACAAATGATTCACAAAGTCATGACTTTTTTGGAGAGTGGCCGTTTAATTATGTTTAAAATTATTTACTTTTTATATTGAATCGTATCAAAAGGATGAAATGTTTGTTTCAAATACAAGATAAAACCTATAAAAGTTATGCTTGGCTTTCGATTTGAAAAATTCAGGCCTGATGTACAAACGCCCTTCGATAGATTATTCAATATATTCAAACAATTACTGACGTACACATCGGGAGATGTGGCTGAAGCCCTTCATTGGCTTACAGAATTAGACAAAGAATACCAACTGAGCACAGATGAATATGGCATAGGAGACTTTATAGAGGATTTAAAAGAAAGAGGATATATACGCGAAGCTCCTAACTCAAAACAACTTAATATCACGCCTGCCATGGAGCAAAGCATACGCCAGAGCGCGCTCGAGCACATCTTCGGAAAATTGAGGAAAAGCAGAGGCGGACATCATCGCACAGTTTTTTCCGGAGAAGGAGACGAGTCCACAGGGCTTACAAGGCCATATTCTTTTGGCGATTCATCTGAGCATATTGCAGTTCTGGAAACATTTCGCAATGCACAGATTCATAGCGGATGCGATGACTTTTGTCTCAAAGAAGATGATATTGTCGTTGCAGACCGAGAGCATCGCACACAGTCGTCCACTGTGTTGATGATTGATATTTCTCATAGTATGATTTTGTATGGCGAAGACCGTATTACGCCTGCAAAAAATGTAGCCATGGCACTGGCAGAGCTTATTCAAAGAAAATATCCCAACGATACCCTCGACATCCTGGTGTTTGGCGATGATGCCTGGCAGATAGAACTCAAAGATGTGCTATATCTCACTGCAGGTCCTTACCATACCAATACTGCTGCCGGCCTTGAGCTCGCCATGGATCTGCTGCGCAGAAGAAAAAATCCCAATAAGCAAATTTTCATGATCACCGATGGCAAGCCAAGCTGCATGAAAATAAACGGACAGTATTATAAAAACAGCTTCGGTTTAGACCGCAAAATCGTCAATCATTGTCTTTCTCTTGCCTCAAGGGCGCGAAAACTTCGCATACCTGTCACCACATTTATGGTTGCCAGCGATCCATATTTGCAGCAGTTTGTGGAAGCATTTACGCTTGCCAATCAAGGCAAAGCCTACTACACTTCGCTGAAAGGTTTGGGTGAATATCTGTTTGAAGATTTTGAACGCGGAAAAAGAAGAAACCTGCGTTAAATCAGCAAAACATCTGTCGCGCTTTTATGAGCGCTCCTTTATTTTGTTGGGATGTGAATAAGGTATTTACCTTCAAAATCGGGTTCTTCAAACCATTTTGAAAGAGGTATCTTGACAAATTTTTTAACCTCTCGCAACTCATCCTCTAAATTTCCTCCCTTCAGGCAAATCAAGCCATTAGAAATGGCATGGTGGGAATGGGGTGAAATTTTTCCTTTGCTCCATTGAAGCAATTCTGCAACCGGTGCGACCGCGCGGCTCACAATAAAGTCATACTTATAATTCATGCTTTCTGCCCGTGCGTGAAAGAAAAATACATTCTTTAGCCCTATACGTGCAGCAATTTCTTTTGCTACCATGATTTTCTTTCCTACAGAATCTACCAGATGAAACCGGCATTCAGGGAAGAAAATAGCCAGCGGAATTCCCGGCAGGCCGCCTCCTGTGCCAAGATCCATGATTTTCGTCCCTTTTTTAAAAAGAATAAACTTCGCAATAGATAATGAATGCAGAAGGTGCCGGGTAGGAAAGTTAGGTATATCCTTGCGTGAAATCACATTAATCTTACTGTTCCACTCTTCGTACAGAGGCTGAAGTTGTGAAAATTGTGATACTTGTTCGGAAGAGAGTTCAGGGAAATGACGCTGCAAAATTTCCATGCAGGGTAAATCTTCTTTCAGGAAGCTCCAATGGCGTGCTTCAGGTCTTCGATTTGCTTATCCCATAGGCTTATGGCATCTTTCATCTCTTTTTCTTCTGCAAAGTCGGTTATCTCAAGTACAGTTTCGAAGCTGATTTCGCTTTTATACACACGAAAGGAAAAATACTCATTATCAGGCGATTTCAGCCATTTATATTTCACAAATTCTTCATCTTCTATCTCCAATAGTTTGGCTCTTTCATACTGGCCGCTCCACCCAAAGATATAATTATTGTCTTGCGCATCGCAATAGTCGGCAAACCATTGTGCCAGCGCAGAAGGCTCAGTAACAAATTCAAATAAAATGGCCGGAGAAGAGCGTATTATGTATTCTAAAGTAAATTTTTTGCGTGCCATGAAAGATTATTTACATATGCGGCGGGCAATGATAAAAAAGTATTTTAAAGCTCCAAATGAAAAGCGCAAAAGTTTATTTGCTGCGCATCTTAAAACTCCAGGTTACTTTAAATATTGCTTCTACCTGTCCGTCTTTTGACATTCCGGCAGATGTTACAGTGCAGGTTTGTCCTTCACCGGTAATTATTGCCCTTTCTATCGTTTCGCGAATAATAAGCCCTTCGTTGCAGGTAAAAGTGGTGAGGCCTGTAGCTTTTTTGATAAATGATGCCTCAAGCCCTGTAACCAAAACTGAAACCGATGGATTAGATTGATGCGTGCCCATCATGCTGAGCATTCCGCTGCTCATCTCGGCTGCCATGGCCAATACTGCAAAATAGGTGCTTCTGAAAGGATTTTTGTTCAACCACTTGTAAGGAACGGTTACCTCGCAGCGCTCGCGCGTCAGTGAACGAACGCGAAGGCCGGCCAAAAAGCCCATAGGCAGTTGTTGAAGTAAAAATATTTTGAAGAGTAGCGGATTTTTAACCAACCGCATAAACAAATCTTCAGTTTTCTGCTGGTTGGCTCTGTATTGCAGCACCAGGGGGTGAATCGTTTCAGATGAGGTTTGCATACCTTATAGTTTTTGAATGATTTCCAATAATTCGGCATCCAGATTGCTCAATGAACAATCTTTCGCTTCTTGGCTTAAAGGGGCCATTGTGGAAACATAGGCCAGATGATAAAAGTTTAACTTTTTCATCAGGCAGGGAAAAGAAAAATAAATTCCATTTATTGTTTCTACATGAGGATTGTATTTTGACTTTCTTATACGGTACCATACTTGTGCTGCATCGCTGATACCAGTGGTGATTCCGAAGGCTTTTTTATACGGAGAAAAAATATTGAAATAGGCATTGGTACGATTAACCAATCCACCCATTTGATGAGGATAATCTTGTACACTCCACATACCCAAATCGTAAATATCACGAAATGTATCCTGAAGAAAAAATCCCTGCTGAGCCGGATAATCCCGCACAATATTCACAATGCTACCCGAAGGAATGTCTTCGCGATAAGAGGCAGCCTCAGAAACTGCAAGCACCAGGTGATAGGTTTCTTTTGCCAATACATCGGTAATGAAATAGGCAACCTGAAAACTTGCAAATCCTGTTGCAAGAATTTGAATTTGTTTATCGCCAAGCAAAAACTTATCGTGAATTTTCTCAGATTGTCTGTTTAATAATTCTATAGTGAGGGGTATCTGCCTGAGTGAATTGCAACAAATCAGCAGCTTCATCAGCCAAATAATTTAATACTCGTAAAATCCCTTACCTGTTTTTTTACCGAGGCGGCCGGACTGCACCAACTGTTGTTGAATACGCGAAGGCCGAAAACGCGGCTCCTGATGAAAAGCTTCGTACAGCGAACAAGTAACTTTATAGTTGATGTCATTCCCTATGGTATCCATGAGTTTGAAAGGCCCCATCTTAAAACCTGCACTCTCCAGTAAGGTATCTATGTTGGCAAAAGAAGCCACCTGCTCCTCATAAATTTTAAGGCTTTCCGTATAGAAATGCCTCGCAACGCGATTTACGATGAAGCCCGGCGAATCTTTGCATATTACCGGTATTTTACCAACTAATCTGGATAGTTCCGCCAAAGCATGAACCGTATTATCTGCGGTAGCCGCACCCTTTACAATTTCTACCAGTTTCATTATCGGGGCCGGATTAAAAAAATGCATTCCGGCAAAGCGCCTTCAGGATGCTTCACACCAAAAGCCAGTGCGCTTACAGATAATGATGAAGTGTTGGTGGCAATGATGGCATTGTCCGGCAAGAATGCATTGAGCGCTTGATACAATTCATGTTTCACCTTCGTGTCTTCAACAATTGCTTCTATGGCCAGGTCACATTCAAGCGTTGAAAGGTCTTTGGCCACCGATAAGTTTTGCTGGGCTTTCAGGTGTTGCTCTGCAGTTATTTTTCCTTTTTCTGCTAATTGATTCCAGTTTTTCAAAATGGCCTCACAGGCTTTTTCTGCGAGTTGAAAATTTATATCATACAGAAAAGTCCGGAAGCCATACTGTGCAAAAAGCTGAGCAATTCCGCTTCCCATGGTGCCGGCTCCACATACGCCTATAGATTGAATTTTAACATCGCTCATGGTATCCTGAAGTCAATTTTGACTGAAACCGTCTTGTCTTCTTTTTCTCCCAGCGTAAAGCTTTGATTGAGGTTAGATGAGATGTAATCTCCGCTGTTGAAGGTAAAGTTTCCGTCACTGTCATACAGTGCGTAGATATAGTACTCGCCCGGGTGCATATAATTGAAGTTGTAGCCCGCTGTGTTGCCCTTCAAAACCACATACCGGCTCCTGTATTTAAGATTGGCCAGATTAGGTACAAAGCCATTAAATAATGGCTGTGTAGTGATGATAAGGAAAACCTTTTTCGATGGGTCGGGCGTAAGAGAGCTGCCATAGCTCACGTTAACACGTGTTCGGCCCAAATAGGGATGGTCTGTTTCTTTATACACATCCTCTGCCGCGTTGTAGAAAATACTTTCATTCTTGTTCTTGAAGGCATCTGAGAGGTCTTTAGCTAATTGCTTCTTAGGAAAAGAAAATTTAGATATGGCTTGCTGAGCGGTAGTTCTGTCTCTAACGGCTCCATACCATTTAAAATGCATCACCGGGGTGGGCGAAGTATTGTATTTGTTTGTGTAAACAAACATCAGCAAGCTGTCGTTTCGGAATGTCAAATCGGCATAGGTTCGGCTTGTACCTTTTACAAAGTCTTTAAAGCGGTAAAATGCTGTGTTCGAACTTTCGCTCACGCTATCTATCATCAAGTAAGAAATACGCTGCATGCCTGCAAAAGAACCACCATTGCGAAAAGCCAACAGATATTTTCCATCGTAGCGCGTAATGAAAAAAGACATAAAAAGGTCGTTGAGCGAATCCATTTCATTTTTTGCAGATACCTGCGCCGGCGATACCGGACGGTAATCCACGGTATAATCAGGAAAGTTGCCCAGCGCAGTGTTCGATTCAATGTTGCCACTCCATATTCCGGAGAGGCGCGAAAGTAGTCCATATCCTTTCACCTCTGTATCAGGCCCTATGGGAGGATTGGGTATATTGTTGTTATTATTATTGTTTTTGTCTTTGCAGCCTGCTGCAGCTATCAAGGCCAATAGTAAAATGATTTCAAAAATTAATTTCATTTTATGAATTGTAATGTCTGAAGTCAAACTCCTTTAAACTGGTTTAAAAATCGCAGATCATTTTCAAAAAACAACCTCAAATCGTTTATTCGGAATTTGAGCATGGTTATGCGCTCAATCCCCATACCAAAAGCAAAACCTGAATATTTCTCCGGGTCAATACCGCAGTTGATAAAAACCTGCGGGTCAACCATTCCGCAGCCTCCAATCTCTACCCAACCGGAGTGTTTGCACACCGGGCAGCCTTTGCTGTAGCATACCAGACAACTGATGTCCAACTCTGCACTTGGCTCAGTGAAAGGAAAAAAGGAGGGCCTGAAGCGCACTTCTATTTTGCTGCCAAACATTTCGCGAGCAAAGTAAAACATGGTTTGCCGCAGGTCTGCAAAAGAAACGGCATCATCTACATACAACCCTTCAACCTGATGAAAGGTGCAATGTGCACGCGCAGAAATGGTTTCATTCCTGTAAACTCGTCCCGGGCAGATAATCCTTATCGGAGGCTTACTGCTCTCCATCACCCTTACCTGCACGGTAGAGGTTTGCGTGCGAAGCATCCACTGTTTGTCTTCATCCAAAAAAAAGGTGTCCTGCATATCGCGGGCAGGATGGTCTTCGGGTGTATTCAATGCTGTGAAGTTGTGCCAATCGTCTTCAATCTCCGGGCCTTCTGCCACAGTAAAACCAATACGGCTGAAAATTTCTATCATCTGCGTGCGCACAATGCTCACCGGATGCCTGCTTCCCACATTGAAGTTATATCCAGGCGCGGTAACATCTACGCGCTCGGCTTTCTGGTCTTTTTGGGCTGCAATACTTTTTTTTAATGACTCGTATTTTTGCTCTGCGGCCGTTTTGAGGCGGTTCATCAAAAGCCCGTATTCTTTTTTTCTTTCAGGGGCTATCGCGCCCATCGCGCTAAAAAGCTCTTTTATCAATCCTTTGCTTCCCAGATATTTTATCCTGAATTCTTCCAGCTCTTTTGCGTTTGCCGGCGATGATGCCTCTATTTCTTTCAACAATTGCTCTGCCTTTTCAAAAGACATATCGTTGAGTTATTTCTGATTGGAATTATCCGTAGTTCGCAAGCTTTCTACATACAGCGCCACCGCTTCCAGTTGTTCAGCGGTTAGGTTTTTATATGCTGCCATATTACCTTTTCCGTTGCGTATAATATGGATTACCTCTTCGTGGCTTAACGTAGAAATTTTAAGATTCTTTGCTCCGGCCAGCATACCATCACCTTCCACTCCATGGCAAGCTACGCATAGTTCGCTGTAAACCTTCTTTCCTACAGCTATTGGGTCGTTGCCAACGGCAGCTGTATCCACTTTCTGCTTTCCTTTTTGTGCGCGGCTCATTTCTGCCAGGCCATAACTGGTAACTATGAGCAACACTGCTAATACCGCCAGCGGCTTATTTTCTTTTCGAAAAGCTACTACTGCAACCGGAATAGATGCCAACACACAGACAATTTTTATTAGCAATAAAGTATTGATGTTGGCACCCATCAGTAGCATAACTACTCCTGTAAGTAAAAACAGCGCGCTCACAATCATCTCAGGGACGCGAGTGGGCCTGGAATATTTGTCTAATGCTTTTTTGTTGTTGCTGATGAGTAGTATTGTTTTGATCAGGTAATGCAATAAAAACAACAGTACCGTGAGTTTGTGCGTATGCAGCAGTGAGATGTATATTTGAGAATTTGACATTCAGAACGGTTTTATCGCAATAATACACTGCATTTTTTAAAATTATATCAAGTTTCTGAACTTTACGGTTTAGATCACTCTTTTTATAATCTTCAGGCGGTGCGAGTATTTCTTTTTTTCGCGGTTGTAAATTCCAAAATGGTCTAACAAATCTATACGAACCTTGCCGCTGGCGTGAATGATGCGCTTGTCTTTCATCACTATGCCTACATGAGTGATTTTGTCGTCATCACCGGCAAAAAATGCCAAATCGCCGGGCAAGGCCTCATCTACAAAATTTATAATATTTCCCTGCCCTGCCTGCTGCCAGGCATCGCGCAACAACGGAATAAAAAGAGCTTTAAATACTACCTGTGTAAAACCTGAGCAATCTATGCCGAAAGGCGACCTCCCTCCCCACAAATACGGTGCGTTAAGAAATCTGGATGCTATTTTTTCGATTGCCGAGAAGTTAGCTTGCGAAGCGGTAACGGCAGTTCCGTTAAATACATACTTTTCTTTCATCAATTTAAAGCTCATCCCATCGAAATGCGGAAGAGTGCTGCCGAAAAGCAACGGCAGGTTGTGATTTTCATGAGTGGCCATACAAACCACATCGAGCGATACAGCTTTTGGCGCCTGCTCCCACTGTTCGTATTCTCTGGCGGTGATGGCAGCATGCGTCACTTCACTGATCCATCCTTCGTAGTTGTCGTAACAACAAGCTATCTTCAGCCACTTGCCATCGTATGTATCCAGCACACGATAAGTTTCTCCAAAAAGCAACTGCGTTACCATTTCACTGCGGTGCGATGGCTCCTTGCGCACCGGCAATACAGAAATATTCACAACACCGTAAGACATTCAAAACGGAATTTTCACCAAGAATAAAGCTAAATGCTGTACTCAGGAAATGCAGATTTAAAAACCAATGAATAATAATTCTCATACAATGGCAAAATATACTCAATATCAAAGCGCCGGGCCTGTTGATATGCATTTTGTTTGAATGTGTGATGTGTTGCCTCGTCTGAAAGAATATATACTGCATTTCGCGCCATATCTTCCACATCTCCAACTTTGCTCATGAAACCGGTTACTCCCTGAATCTGTATCTCCGGTAGCCCACCTGCATCAGAAGATATCACAGGAACCTCACATGCCATGGCTTCCAAAGCAGCCAGCCCGAAACTCTCTGTTTCCGAGGGCAACACAAACAAGTCTGCAATGGCAAGCAGGTCTTCAATGGCATCCTGCTTACCTAGAAAACGCACATGCTCGCAGATATTCAACTGGCGGCACAGCATCTCGGCGCTGGTGCGCTGTGGCCCATCGCCTACCAGCAGCAGCTTCGAGGGAATTTTCTGTATCAACAGATTAAACATAAGCAGCACATCTTCCACACGTTTTACTTTCCTGAAATTAGAAGTGTGCATGATTATCTTTTCTCCCTCCGGAGCAATGGCTTTTTTAAAATGCTCTTTATTGGTTTTTCTGAACCTTGAAAAATCAATAAAATTGGGAATCACCTCGATGTGCTTGCGGATATTAAAATGCCGTTGCGTGTCTTCTTTCAGAAAATTCGATACACAGGTGATACCATCTGAATGATTGATAGAATATGCTACCACAGGAAGATAACTCGGGTCTCTGCCCACCAGCGTAATATCTGTTCCATGCAGGGTTGTTACAAAAGGGATAAAAATTTTTTGCTCTGATAATATCTGTTTTGCCATTAGTGCTGATGAGGCGTGAGGAATGGCATAATGCACGTGCAACAGATCGAGCTTTTCAAATTTTACCACATCCACAATTTTACTGGCCAGCGCGCTTTCGTAAGGGGTATATTGAAAAAGTGGATAGTCCAGTGAGCTTACTTCATGATAAAAAATATTCTCGTGAAATCCATCGAGGCGAACAGGCTCCTGATAGGTAATGAAATGAACTTTATGCCCTTTTTTAGCTAGGGCCTTTCCCAGCTCTGTAGCGATTACGCCACTCCCACCATATGTAGGATAGCATATAATCCCAATATTGAGATGGTTCATTACCGGCGAAGGTAATCATATGAACCATAAACAGATTGTTAAGGTTTGCATTGGATTGGCCTTATGGCACGGGGTCGTAACCGCTGCCCCCCCATGGATGGCAGCGCAACAGTCGTCTGAGAGCAAGATAGAAGCCTTTGAAAATTCCGTGTTTTTGTATCGCTTGAATGCTATATTCTGAGCATGTGGGGCTAAATCGGCAACTGGGCGGTAATATCGGTGAAATCAAACGCTGATAAAGGCGAATCGGAAATATTAATATCCATTTCAGCATAAGTCAATGCTCAATGATGACCTCTTTCATTTCACTCCATTTCTGATAAAAATTGGCGTAGCGTTTGTCCACAACATTTCTTTTAATTTTCAGCGTAGGGGTAAGCATACCGGAATCTGTGCTCCACTCGTCTTTTACAATAACCAACTTGCTTATTTTCTGATAGCTGGGCAATTCGTTGTTCACGCTGTTAAGGGTATCTTCCAGGCTTTTAAACAGTTCCTCTTTAGAAGTTTGTTTGCCAATTTCAGAAAGGGAAACCAACGCCAAAGGCTGTGGAGCAGCAAGCCCCACTACACACACCTGCTCGATGTAGTTATTTTTAGCCAACGACCACTCGAGTGGCGCGGGAACTATAAATTTACCTTTAGCAGTTTTAAAAGTGTCGCTTACGCGGCCGGTAAGCCTTAAAAAGCCCTCCTCATCTACTTCACCGCGATCGCCGGTGCGCAGCCAACCGTCTTGCAGCGTAGCAGCCGTCTTTTCCTCGTCTTTATAATAGCCCTTCATCAGCCAAGGCGCGCGCATTAAAACCTCTTCGGTTTCGGGGTCAATTTTAATTTCTACACCCGGTAAGGGCTTTCCTACCGTTCCGGGTTTAATGTAATCGGGCGGCATCAGCGTACAGCCACCGCTGTTTTCAGTCATGCCATACACTTCGCGAAGTGTCAGCCCTATCTTTTTAAACCATTCTTTCACCGAATCCGGTGTCGGTGCTGCACCAGTGAGAATCACTTCTGCTTTGGCAAGTCCTAAACCCTCGCGAATTTTCTTCTTAAGCAACGAAGAAAGCACTGGTATTTTCATCAGCATGTTGAACCGTTTAGGCCCTCCTAATTTCTCGATCACCGCAAGTTGAAATTTGGTGAAAATGCGCGGCACGCTCATAAACACCGTAGGCTGGATAGAAGCCAGGTTTTTGGCAAAAGTGTCTATGCTTTCTGCAAAAGAAATCACCCCTCCGGTTAGAAAACAGGCCGCCTCCACTATCATCCGTTCAGCAATATGGTTGAGCGGCAGATAAGAAATAAACCTGAACGATTTGAGTTTAAAAATTCCTATCGCACCATATTTCTCCTCCATTTCCATGATAATAACAGGCGCATTATAGGTAAGCATAACACCTTTGGGCGCGCCTGTTGTGCCGGAGGTAAACAATATCGTCCAGAGGTCACCTCGCGCAGGCTGATGCACATCGCTCACAGGCGCATGGTTAGCGATAAGATCATCCCACGCGTGTCCTATATTCACTTCAGCGTTGCCTTTATAGTGAGGAAAAACTATAGTCGTAACCTTCGAAGCCGCAGCCGCATGTTTGGGATTAAATTGGTCTAACTTACCCACAAACAAAAACTTACAATCCCCTCTTTGCAGCAAATCATCTAGTTCTTCACCGCTTACGGTTGGATAGAAAGGCACAGAAATCCCTCCTGCCATCATAATAGCCAGGTCTGCAATAATCCAGTGATAGCAGTTTTTAGAAAAAATACCTACGTGGTCGCCCGGCTTCATACCCAGTGACCTTAGGGCTGCCACCATTTGCCTGGCCTGCCTTCCGGCCTCTGCATAGGTTATTTCTTTCCACGATTCACCGAACGGTTGTCTTAAAAACACGTTATCGGGCTTCTGTTGCTCCCATTTGTAGAAGTAATGGAGATGCGTTTCCATGACTTTTCTTTTAAGTTAACTGCAAATTACGATTTTTATAGTAAATATTTAAGCTTAGATATTGTAATGTTGAAGGATGTAGCCTTACGATACAATTTTCGTTTTGATGAGGTTCAGGGGGTGCCCCCGCTGCACAGCACACACGGCTTTGCACGCATCGGGGTCGGGCTGCTGCGGGCTTCGCTAACGCTTCGGCAATCCCTCCGCTCGCTTTAGCTCGCTTCGGGCAGTGCCGGCCTGCGGCCGCCCTTCGCATCCCTCACCCGGCTTTCGCGGTTCAACCACTATATGCACAACCTAAGATTAATTGACTGCAAAACCCTTCATGGAATTAGTGGCCTCGCTGTTAGTGATGTTGGCGAACTAGGACACAAGTTTTAAATTATTGGATTGATGAAATAGTTGTTCTGACAAAAATTATGAGCTCTTGTGAGGAATTACGCATCATAAATTATGCAGCCAATACGACTTTTATAAAAGTTTGTTTTATTTATCAGTCGCCTTAGCTTTGGTTAGCACTGCAATAGGCACATCGTATTGGTAATAGAGGGTCTGAAACTTTAAACTCACATTTTAATTCTGTTGCGAATTTGTGTAAATTATATTTTGGTAATTTTTCCGGTATTCCCACTATCGCCAATATGTAAACTGTTAGCAGAAAGTATAACAGACTGCACAAACAACATTGACAGACAGAAATAAACATATCGTACTGAACTTTTTAATTGCGACAGTTTGGCTTGCAAACGGACTGTTTTGTAAAGTACTAAATCTTGTTCCACGACACGAACAAATTGTTGCAAGAATTTTAGGGAGCGACTTTTCAAGGACCTTGACCATTTTAATTGGACTATCAGAAATGGTAATGGCAATATGGGTATTAACTAAATTTAAATCCAAACTCAATGCCATCACACAAATGACTGTAGTAGCAATGATGAATATTTTAGAATTTATATTGGCTCCTGACTTATTGTTGTGGGGCAGATTCAATGCTTTTTTTGCATTACTGTTTATCGGTTTGGTATATTACAATGAATTTGTATTGAACAAACATCTAAACCAGAAAACCGATAAATGAACTTTTTGAAAAATCACCCTTTCGCAGTTGAAGCGTTCTTTGAGAGTTCAATAGTGCTGACTTTTGCCACACCAAAAGAGCAAATAGAGGACTTAATACCTGAGTGCCTTGAGCTTGACACCTTCCAAGACAAATGGGCTTTCATTGCAGTTGCAATGGTTCAAACAAGAAATTTACGTCCTAAGGGTTTTCCGAAATTTATGGGCAACGACTTTTTTTTGATTGGCTACAGAATTTTTGTTCGCTACACTACTACGTCTGGCAAAAGATTAAGGGGGCTGTACATTCTAAAATCTGAAACAGATAAAAAGAAAATGGAGTTTCTGGGAAATATATTCACCCATTACAACTACACCACTACAGATATCTTAGTGGAAACAAATGATACATTTAAAACAGTACGCTCACAGAACTCTAAATTTGAAATTGTTATTGAGCTTTCAGAAGACGAAGTAAATATTCCTGAAGGTTCACCATTTACTGATTGGAAAGATGCAAGAAAATTTACTGGCCCTTTACCCTTTACATTTACTTTCAACAAGGAAAATAGAACTGTTTTAATTATTGAAGGCGTTCGACAAAATTGGAAACCCAAACCAATCAAGATAAAAAGTTACTCAATTGAGTTTATCAATTCATTAAAGCTTCAAAATGTAGTTCTGGCAAATGCATTTGAGGTTACAAACATTCCTTACTATTGGAAAAAGGGTAAAATTGATATATTCAAATCTCACACATGATCACATTAAACAATCTGTGTTAATCTGTGTAATTCGTGAAAGAATATAATCTGTTAGAGAAAACAGAATAAGCCGCTCTCACAAACCACACATGGTCAGGAAATGTTTATCAGTGCTAATCTGTGTTATCAGTGAGAGAATATAATCTGTTAGAGAAAGATTAGGAAATTTTATTTCAATAATTTAGAAAAATTTACCCGATGGAGCTAAATGACTTAACATATAAAATTCCCAGAGCTATCTACACAGTCCACAATGAATTAGGCCCGGGACTATTAGAAAGTGTTTATGAGGCTGCTCTGGCACATGAACTTTCCCTTAACGGGCTTGAGGTACAAACCCAAGTAGCACTGCCAGTAGAATATAAAGATATCCGATTAGAAATCGGTTTTAGAATTGACATTCTGGTCGAAAACTCGATAATTGTTGAAATCAAATCAGTTGAGGTAGTACAAGATGTGCACAAAAAAAACTTCTTACTTATCTAAAGTTATCTGGCAAGAAAATTGGAATACTTGTGAATTTTAATGCTGCTAAATTAAAAGACAAAATCAGTATGATTAGAATAATAAACTAAATGCTCAAAGATAGCAAAGCGACCACGGGAAAGAATTCTGCGAAAATCTGTTTAATCTGTGAGCGATAATGTATTTATAAGACAAAATAAAAATGGAAGTAAGGCGCAGACCTCTTCAAGGTGTAACAAATATTATTCGCTTCAATTGGCATTTTTATTTGATTGCATCTGTTGCCATTTTCCTAATATTTCTGTTACAAAATTTCATCCCACAGCATTTTAGAATCTTCTTTTATCTCATTTCAATTGTGATATTACTTACAATGATAATTTCATTGGTAGTGTCCTATTACATTTACGACCTTTCAAATTTGTATAATCTCGATTGGCTTCCAAATTTAGATTTTAAGAAAGTGCTAAATATAAATGCAGGTTTTGACGAGACAAGTCAAATTATTCAAAGCAAATTCCAGAAATGCGAACTGACGATTTGCGATTTTTACGACAAAGAAAAGCACACAGAAGTTTCCATTAAACGTGCAAGAAATGCTTATGCTCAATTAACAGGAACTATTCAGGTTTCTATAAATAAACTCCCTTTTAATGACAACGAGTTTGAGTATTCTTTGGTAATTCTTTCAGCTCACGAAATTCGAAATAAATCAGAAAGAGTTCAATTCTTCAATGAACTCAAAAGAGTTACAAAACCAAACGGACAGATATTTGTAACTGAACATCTTCGAGACATAAATAATTTCTTAGCATATACGATAGGTTTTTTCCATTTTTATTCAAAATCTACTTGGATTGAAACCTTCAAATTAGCAAACCTGACCCTAAAAAAAGAAATAAAAACAACTCCATTCATAACAACATTTATACTCTCTAAAAATGGAGATGCACTTTAAAATAATCGGATTGCTGCTAATGGCCTTGGCTTCAATTCACGTAATATTCCCAAAGTATTTCAATTGGAAAGAAGAACTGAAATCATTAAGCCTCATCAACAGACAAATGATGATGGTTCATACATTTTTTATAGCCTTAGTTGTTTTTCTTATGGGTTTGCTTTGCTTCACTTCTTCGACAGAACTTATTGAAACAAAACTTGGCAAAACAATATCTCTTGGACTTGGAATATTTTGGTTAATCAGATTATTTATTCAGTTCTTTGGCTACTCAACAGAATTATGGAAAGGAAAGGTTTTTGAAACCGTTGTCCATATTTTATTTTCATTACTTTGGACTTATCTAAGTGTAGTGTTTTTATGGGTAGCTTTGCATTGATAATAAAAGTAACTGACAAAAGAAGGAGACTTGCTGCTATTAGCAGTCTCTAGAGCAATACTCGTCATTCCATCTTTATGAAGAGCTTTGCTTTATTTGCTAGTAGTTCTAATTTGTATTAGTTGTGCAACGGGCTAACAAGTTTAAATGTGAGCAAATGTAAGGTGCTTGTTTAAGAAGAGTTTTCATGTATGTGAATAGTAGTTATCAAAACAAAAGTTGACGCAAAGAGCAAGACTTAATTTAACTATCATGCCGTAATTATATGTTTATATTTGGATGTTAACATTGCTGGTAGTATCCCAAAAAGTGTGTATGAAGTGTAGTTGTTTTTTTACAAACATAGTACTTTTTTATTTGTTACATACTTGCATGAATGGGAACGGAGCGGAGGCGTAGCCGTAGCGAAGTTACCATTCATGCTTCCCACTTAAATTTTCCCGTCTCATAATTCAATTTTGGCACTTTGCGCTCATAGGCTTTTCGCGTCATGGCTACATAGCCCAATAGCAGAATAGTGGACTGTGGATTGGGCAATGCTCCGCGCATACGCGTAACCCGCTTGT
>JAVQWQ010000012.1:0-29678 GCA_033578915.1 Chitinophagales bacterium
ATTACCGAAAATAGAATTTTAGAGTTACTGGTCGAAAATCCTGCTTCACGCAACAGCAAGATTAAAGATGTTATGGAGAAGCCTTTTCCTGTGGTGCCTCTTAATGCAACAGCTGCCGACATATCCAAAAATATATCAAAACAAAACACGGCTGTTATCACCAAAACCAACACTGGTGAATGGAGCATCATTACAGAATTTGACCTTATAGAAGCTATGGCAGAATAAATAATTTATTAAGTCGAAAAATGCCATTTATTCCAAAACAGAAAAAATATAGTTTTTGTCTGTTAAATACACACTGATTTGTTTGCAAAAGTAGATATTCATACGCATATCATTCCAAAGCATCTGCCCCGATGGGCCGAAAAATTTGGCTATGGGGGCTTTATTCATTTAGATCATCATAAGGCCGGCTGTGCTCGAATGATGCGCGATGATGAATTTTTTCGCGAAATACAGGAAAACTGTTGGGATCCATCTGTGCGCATAAAAGAATGCGACCGTCATCGTGTTGGAGTACAAGTGCTTTCCACCATACCGGTAATGTTTAATTACTGGGCAAAACCGAAAGATTGCCTTGAAATTTCTCAATTTCTTAACGACCACATTGCAGCAGTAGTAAAAGAATATCCAAAGCGCTTTATTGGGCTGGGAACCGTCCCTTTGCAGGCGCCCGACCTTGCTGTAGAAGAGGCAGAGCGATGTAAAAAAATAGGTCTTGCTGGACTTGAAATAGGTACTAACGTAAACGACCTCAATTTGAATGAGCCAATGTTTTTCCCATTTTTCGAAGCGGTTCAGGAATTAGGGCTATCTCTTTTTGTTCATCCATGGAATATGATTGGTGCAAAACAAATGAATAAGTATTGGTTGCCCTGGTTAGTGGGAATGCCGGCAGAAACATCGCGTGCTATATGCAGTATGATTTTTGGAGGAGTTTTTGAAAGGTTCCCGCGCTTGCGCGTTGCTTTTGCGCATGGTGGTGGAGCTTTTCCTTCGGGAATTGGTAGAATCGAACAAGGGTTCAAGGTTCGTCCTGACCTTACAGCCATTGACAATAATGTGAACCCTCGCCATTACATAGGCAAATTTTTTATTGATTCATTAGTACATGATGCCCAATACCTTCGTTATCTTACACAATGTATGGGGATAGATAATATTTGCCTGGGCAGTGACTATCCATTTCCTTTAGGTGAAGCTGTTCCGGGAAGTCTCATCGAAAGCATGAAATGGAAAAAGGCTGAGCGCGAGAAGTTGTTGTTTAAAAACGCATTCAGATGGCTAGGAATTGACGAAAAGAATTTTTTTCAGAAAAAAGAGCCAAGCCGAAAAACCGGGAAAGTAGAAACTTAAAAGAGATTACAATTTACAAAGTTATTCGTCTTCTCCGCTAAGTATTTGTTCAGCCGCGTTAGAAACATCTACTTTTTCTATAATTCTGGCAATTTTTCCTTTCTCGTCAATTACAAAAGTTACTCTGTTGGTGCCCATATACTCTTTCCCCATAAATTTTTTCTTACCCCATACACCATAGTCTTGAACGATTTGTTTTTCTTCATCACTAAGGAGGATAAACGGCAGTTCATATTTTTCTTCGAATTTTTTGTGCGACTTAACGCTGTCCACACTCACCCCAATTATTTCATATCCCGCCTTTTGAAGCTGTTTGTAGTTGTCGCGAAAACTACAAGCCTCTTTAGTACATCCCGGTGTATCATCTTTGGGATAGAAATACAGGACTATCTTCTTGCCTTTAAAATCCGCAAGTTTTACATTTTTACCATTTTGATCTGGGGCTGAAAAATCAGGAGCTTTATCACCTATCTTTAGTTTGGTCATTTTTTACTTTTTAATTATTAACCATCCTAGTGTCATAAAGTTCGTGAAAGATTTTACAATTTACATAAGCATATGAATTTTGATTTCTTCGATACGATTGTTTTCAACTTTGGTAACTACAAATGAAAGCGAGCGAAAGCTGCAGGTTTCGCCAACCGAAGGAATTTTGCCCATCATCTCCAGTATTAAACCGCTTATTGTTTCAGATTCACCTTTCACTTCATCAAAGAAATCTTCCGGCAACTCCATTGCAGCAGCTACTTCATCAATAAGGCATCTTCCACTGGCAACAAATAATCCATCAGCGATTTTTCTCACACATTTATCATTTTCTACTTCATCAAATTCATCTTTAATGTCGCCAACCACTTCTTCAACTATATCTTCGAGCGTTACGATTCCTTTTGTACCACCAAATTCGTCAACTACAATAGCCAGATGCCGGCGGCTGCGTTGAATTTCGCGCAAAAGGTCGTCTATCCTTTTATTTTCAGGCACAAAGAGTGGTTCTCGAACCAACTGCTGCCAGGCAAAATTTTCATCCTTATCGAGGTGCTCTAGTAAATCTTTGATATACAATACTCCTGTGATGTTATCTATGGAATCTTTGAATACCGGCATGCGGGAATACCCTTTCTCTTTTACCTCCTCGAGCAGCTCCTTAAAGCTTAGGCTTTCATCAATTGCCGCTATTTCCATTCGTGGCCGCATTACTTGTTTTACAGTGATATTACCAAGCTGCACCACGCCTTTTAGCATTTTGGCATCTTCTTTTGCTCCGGTTGTATTTTCCTGTTCAACCGTAATTTCTATGGCTTTGTTGATTTCTTCAATGTCTATTTCCGTGTTTCTTTTCTTCAGTCGCTTCTCGAGCACTCGGGTAGAGCCGACCAAAAGCCAGTTGACCGGGGTATAAATTTTAACTAATACCGAGAAAATTGGCGCCATTAGCCGTGCTATTGCAAACTTATATTGTGTGGCATACACTTTGGGGGTTGCCTCGCCAAAAAGAACAATTACAAAAGTTACTAGCACAACATTAAAAATGAATTCAAGCACATAGCCAGGTACGAAAAAAGAGTTTAAAACAAGGTCTGAAAAGTTTAACATGCGCTTGGTGATATAATATGAGAGCACCACAATACCAATATTTACGAGATTATTGGTGATAAGTATTGTAGAAAGTAGGCTGCGCGGTTGCTCCAACAAGCTGAAAATCTTGCGATCGAGTTTATCATCGCTCTCGCGCATGTTGTCTAATTCGGGAGCCGTAAGGGAAAAAAATGCCACCTCTGAGGCAGACATCATTGCAGAGCAGAATAATAAAACAAGCACAACCAGGTTGTAAAAAACAACATCTGCCGTCAAAGCATTTACAGAAAATCCCGATAAAAGCAACGCTGCAAAATGGAACTGAGGCTGACTGTCTCCGTCCAAGTTATAACTATTTGGTTACCTAAACTTACGTTTAGAAGGGTAAATCATCTTCATATGTAGTGGCGGCAGCGTTCTCCTTTTCTGCTTCGCTTATTGCAGGTTCAGCAGCAACTGTAGTTACTGTGTCTTCCTCTTTCTTGTCGAGCATGAGAAAGTTCTCGGCTATAACCTCAGTAATGTTGCGCTTTTGGCCATCTTTCTCGTATTCTCGTGTTCTTAATTTCCCTTCTATATAAACTTTCATGCCCTTTTTGAGGTACTTTTCAGCGGTTTCGGCTAGTCTGGGCAGGTTAATTTTTATATTATGCCAATCAGTTATGGTTTGAAGGTTGCCTTCTTTATCGCGATAGCGCTCACTCGTAGCAAGTGTGAATTCTGCAACCATGTTGGTTTCTGAAAAGCGGCGTGTAATCGGATCTTTACCTAACCTGCCTATAAGAATAACCTTGTTTAACATAAAAATGTGTTTAGTAAATAATTAATAACAGTCCTAAAGTAATCCTATTTTTTTAAAGTGCAAACTTATTGTTTTAGGAAAGGCAAATTTACTGAGTTCAGAGATATTGACGCGCATGTTTTCACCCTCAAACTTTTTAAACAAACTCTCACGATAGGGAAGGGTGACAAAGTGAATTTCCAGCGACTGATGCGTTAGTTGCTGCCTGTATGTAGTACATTCTGGCGGTTCAGAAAAGGATTCCTTAAAATAATCTTCGGCGATGGTTTGTATATTGTAGTTTGTTTGTCCTGTTATTTCAACTGCTGGCGGTTCAAAAAGCCCTTTCCAGATATCATTTTTTCTGCGTTGCCTGATATAGGTTTTTCCGTTGCAAACCATTATAAAATAGATAAATATCCTTTTCTTTTTGCCAACTCGCTGTTGTTTAACGGGCAGCAGATGAACTTTGCCAAGCTTCAGAGCTTTACAGCGCAATTTCAGTGGGCAGGCAGTGCAGGATGGCGTGCGAGGGGTACAAATTGTGGCTCCGAGATCCATAGCAGCCTGATTGAAGGCTCCGGGTTGTTTTTTACAAACTAAACGTTGAGCCAGTTCATCAACTAATTTTCTTCCCTCAGAACTGTTAATTTCATGTTCGATGCCAAAAAAGCGGCTAAGCACTCGGCTTACATTCCCATCCACAACAGCAACTGGTTCACCGTACGCGAACGAGGCAATGGCAGCAGCGGTATAATTACCTATTCCTTTCAGCTTTTTTAATTCAGCGAAGTTCTTAGGAAATATTCCTTTAAATTCATTTGCCACTTTGATAGCGGTAGCATGTAAATTGCGCGCGCGCGAATAGTATCCTAAGCCTTGCCAAAGCTTTAAAACCTCATCGGTAGTGGCTTGAGCAAGTGCAAATACATTCGGATAGGTTTCTATAAATTTCTGGTAGTAAGGCAATCCCTGTTCGGCACGGGTTTGCTGAAGGATTATTTCACTTAGCCATATACGGTATGGGTCTTTTTCTCCCTTCCACGGTAGGGTGCGTTTGTTTTCGTTTTTATGCCACCTAAGCAGTTTGCTTCTGAAATACAAAATAAGATGGCCAGATGCCATAACAAAAAATTAATATATGATAGATTCAATTTTTTTTCATTTTCGGAAACAATTATCAGTAAAAACAGTTTTATTTGATTATAAAACAATAGGTTATGCGTAAAGCCGACATCGTTAGTAAAGTATCAGAACAAACAGGAGTTCCCAAGGTAGATGTGTTGGTTGCGCTGGAGGCCTTTTTTAAAGAAGTAAAAAACTCACTCAAAGAAGGTGAAAATGTTTATGTGAGAGGTTTCGGAAGTTTTATCCTTAAGAAGAGAGCCAGAAAAATCGGCAGAAATATCAAGAAAAATATTGCAGTAGAAATTCCGGAACATTATATACCTGCTTTTAAACCCGCAAAATCTTTTTCCGAGCAAATCAAAAAAAGCGTAAAGGTCAAGCAATAACCCAGCTTATTTCCACTTATTTACAACTCCAAGCTTTTGATGCGCTTCGTCAACTTTTTTGTTGATTTGGCCGGTCAAAATATGCCAAAACATTACAAAATCTGAACCTAAACTGTATAGAGGATAAACAAAGGTAGCCGGCTTATTCTTCTCGAACATAAAATGCCCAAACCATGCAAAACCGTACCCGCAAAACGGCAGTATGATAAGCAACCATCCATTGTTAAAAATAAAAGCGCCAAAAAAACATATAATTACCAGCGCTGTTCCAACAAAGTGAAGAGCACGGTTAATTGGGCGGGCATGCTCCGTCAGATAGTACGGATAAAATTCCCAGAAAGATTTGTATTCTTTGGTGGTAGCCATATATTCTCATTTTATCGCTAAAATAAGATAAAAGATTTAAACTTTATATGTTAAAATCGGGCTGTATTTTAAACTTAGAATTGCTTTAAAAATATGTAATCCGAAACCAGCGCACCTTGCTCTCCGGTGGTAGTAGCACTCATCAGCAAATAACCTTTTTTTCTTATTTCATTTAGAGTCGCGTTGATTTTTTTCAAGTTTTCCGGTTCGTTTTTTTCGCTGAAGGGCAGAAGCTCAATCGTCTCGATTTTACCGTCTTCATACGCAATAAATATTTTTGAATTTAAATAAATGTTACCTGAGGCGACAAATTTGTTGGAATTATATACCCTTACCAGCAAATAACCGGTATTTTGCTGTTTTTGAGCGAATACATTCGGCCGGTTGGCCAGAAAAAATATAATTGAAGAAAAAAAGAGTATCCCAAAAGGCCTTGAAATTTTTTTCATAATAAAAGATGTTGCCATTTATTTAATTAAGAAAATCAATTATTTGGATAAATAAAATATTTTTCCCGAATTGTTTTAAAGTGGTATAAATTTTTTTGCCAGCTATTTCTGATTTCTTCTTCACTTAGTTCTGTTTCTATTTGTGTCTTGAGGTCATAACCGGCCAATTTGTTCAGAAAGCCATTTTTGAGGAAAAAGTTTTCTTTATTGTTGCTCTTTTCGTAGGCTTTAATCAAGTACATCAAATTGATTTTATCGCCTTCTTCACCGAAATCAGAAACTGGTTTTCGCAAATCGTACCCTTTGCAAAGTGTATTCAGGAAAGGAGGTTCTTTAGCGCCGGGCATGCTTTGCGGCGTAAATCTAAAGGGAGCAAAATCCCAATCGGGTGCCCCGAAAACCTGAAAGGGAAATTCTGTGCCTCTCCCTACACTCACATTACATCCCTCAAAAAAGACCAATGAAGGATAGAGATAAATAGCGCGGTCGTTTGGTAGGTTTGGCGAAGGTCGAACCGGTAATGAGTATCGTGTTTGCCGGGTGTAGTTTTTGCATGGTATTACCGTGAGGCGCGGTTGTACGGGTAAATCAATCCAGCGCTCTCCGACTATCATTGTTGCCAGCTCTCCTATAGTCAATCCGTAGAGCAAAGGGACAGGCAACAAAGCAACAAAGTTTCTGAACGACTTTTTGGGTAATGGACCGTCCACGCGATGAATGTTTGGGTTTGGGCGGTCGAGTATGATAACCGGCACTTGCTGTTCTGCACAAGCCTCCAGCAAATAATATAGCGATGAGACGTACGTAAAACATCGCACCCCCACATCCTGTATATCAAAAACAACTACATCTACGCCTGAAAGGTCAGCGCTATCGGGCTTCAGCTTTTTTCCATACAAAGAAACTATGGGAATTCCTGTTTTAGGATCAACTGTATCAGAAATTTTTTCTCCTGCATCGGCTGTGCCTCTGAAACCGTGCTCGGGCGCAAAAATTTTTACAATGCGAATATTGGACTTTAATAAAGTATCAACCAGATGTTTTCCTCCCACCAGAGATGTATGGTTTACCATCAAGGCAACATTTTTTCCTTTAAGAGAATCAAAATACATAGCAGTGTTTTCGGCGCCCGTTATAACACCGGTTACCTCAGCAACAGTTGTAGAAGGCTGATTGATTTTATTCTGCTTTTGCCCTAAACAATTATTGAATAGTAAAAGGCATATAAAGCATGCAACACTTAAGAAACCTTTCATTAATCTTTTGATATTAAGACGAAAATAAAAGTTTAAACAAAGAGATATTGAAACACTAAAGAATAGATGATGCAAATCATGTTTTATTTAATATCAAAAGATTTTATTTGTGTTGAAAATATAATTAAAATGAAACCAACTGTTGCCGCTATCATGACTAAAGAAGTTGTGGTAGCTTCTCCCGAGAATAGTCTCATCCAGGTAATTGAATTCTTCAATCGCTTTAAAATCCAACATCTGCCGGTATGCAGAAATCAAAATGAACTGGTTGGAATAATCAGCGTAAACGATGTGGTGAAGTTTCTTTATGATTATGTTGTAGAAGGAAAGGCCATAAACGAAAATGTATTAAAACTGAGCTTTACGGCTGCTGATATTATGACGCCCAACCCAACCTACACATCACCCGATGCCCCGTTGGAGCATGCTCACGAAGTTTTGTCGTCTGGTAAATTTCATTCTTTGCCTGTTTGTAAAGATGGGAAATTGGTTGGTATTGTTACTACAAACGATCTCATTAAGGTATTACACCTCTGATTAAACTTTCAGTTCCAAATAGTCCGTATAATGAAGCGCTGCCACAAGGCAGCGCTTTTTTCTTAAAACAAGACGTTATTTACCGACAGCTCAACAGGTTGTATAGTACCACACAAGGATTCTAAGAAGGGCTGTTTCACTTTTATGTAATTATCAGTATATCCGTACATTTCACCGTCATGATTTTCATTTTCCCATAATACCGGCCTTCGAGTCCCCAGAAAACGGCTAGCAAAAGCGATACGTTTTTTTTCGCTCAGATTGCGAAGCATGCGGTTTCGTTCCTTTCTTACCGCCATAGGCACTGAGTTCGTCATTTCCGCCGCGCGCGTGTTGAGGCGCTCTGAATAAGTGAATACATGTAGATATGCAATATCGAGCTTTTCTAAAAAGTGAAAGGTTTCCATGAAATCTTCATCACTCTCGCCCGGGAAACCAACTATAACATCTGCGCCAATGCAGCAATCGGGAATTTGTTGAAGAATTGTAGAAACACGGTCTGCATATAATTCTCTTAAATATCTTCTGCGCATCAGCTTAAGTATGCGATTGCTGCCGCTTTGTAGAGGAATATGAAAATGCGGCATGAATTTACTAGAGCCGGCTACAAAAGAAATGATGTCGTTGGTAAGCAAATTAGGCTCTATTGAAGATATGCGGAAACGCGGCACATCTACTTGCGAATCGAGCGCTTGGATTAGCGCGAGAAAATTTTCTTCGGTGCGTTTTTTCCCGTCGGGTGTTTTGCCAAAATCACCAATATTCACACCTGTTAACACGATTTCGGCTACTCCTCCCTGTGCGGCTTGCTGGGCCTGCGCTACTGTCTCTGCAATACAGGCGCTGCGGCTGGCTCCTCGCGCCAGCGGAATGGTGCAAAAAGAACAAAAGTAATCGCATCCGTCTTGCACCTTTAGAAAAGAACGTGTGCGCTCACCTCTACTCCATGCAGCTGAGAAAAAATTGACCGATTCAATGTTATCAGCTTTCGTTACAACAGATTCCTGTTGTTCTATAGAGCGTAGATGCACATGAAGATTAAATTTTTCTTTCGCGCCCAACACCAATCGCACTCCGGGTATCGAAGCCACTTCTTCAGGTTTTAGCTGAGCATAGCAGCCAATAATTATCACCTTGGCTTCAGGATTTGCTTTCAGGGCTCTCTTGACAATCTGCCTTGTTTCCTTGTCTGCATTTTCGGTTACAGAACAAGTATTGATAACATAATAATCCGCAGGCTGATGAAACTCTGTTTTGGCATATCCCTCTGCTTCAAGCACACGGGCAAGCGTGGCTGTTTCAGCATAATTTAGTTTACAGCCAAGAGTGTGAAATGCTACGGTGGGAAGAGGCGAAGACATTACAATTAAAATCCACTATCATGCAAAATTATCAAAGTTCAACTAGGTTTTGGTCCTATGTTTTATTTTATCTAATGACAACAACTTACTTTATTTGTTTTTACAATGTTTTTAGTACAATTAATTATGATGATTTTTGAATATGAACCTTGTGATTGATATTGGGAACACATCTGTGAAAGCCGCATTGTTTGACAAAGGCAAAATAGTACGTCTGTTAAATAGTTTTAATGAGATAAAAACCGCTGTAGATGAAGAATACCTCTCAGCCTGTATTGTATCGAAAACAGGTAATGATAATCCGGTAGAAGAATTTTTAGAGCAGCAGACTTTTAAAGTCTTGCGCTTTTCAAACCGTTTACTCTTGCCCGTAATCAACCGATATGCCACACCACATACTCTGGGCACCGATCGCCTTGCTTTAGTTTGCGGAGCTTCACTGCTATTGCCTGAAACTAATGTATTGTGTATTGACACGGGCACCTGCATTACCTACAATTTTCTGAATGATAAAAAAGAATTTTTGGGCGGTGCCATCTCTCCAGGAATTCAAATGCGCCTCAAGGCGCTTCATCATTTTACAGCTAATCTTCCTTTGGTGAGTCTGCCCGAAAATTACGATGATGAAATTCCTTTGGTTGGGAACTCCACAGAGCAATCTATATTAAGTGGCGTATTTAACGGGATTGTTGAAGAGATAAACGGAATTATTAAACGCTATCAAAAAGAAACAAAATCGCTTAAAGTTGTACTAACCGGAGCGGGTGGCAGTTTCTTTTCCAAAAAAATCAGAAACCCAAACCGATTTATCGAGCATCTGCAACTAATAGGTTTAAATTACATTCTTGAAATGAATAAAGATTAAATTAGTTTTATTCAACTTGAAAGTGTTTCTGCTATCTCCACATATTTTCAGGATAATCAATCGAGTTATTATTGATATTTCTATTTTATACTATTAATTACTTTCGCTTTTATGAATAAAGGTACTTTCCTTAAATACTTTTTGAATCAATATACTGAGAGTGGTTTGGCAGCAGTAATACAGGCGTTGGCACAGGCTGGTTTATTTATTCATAAGCGGTTAGGTGAAGCCGGGCTTGCTGATGTGCTAGGTTCAGCCGGCCAGACTAATATACAAGGAGAAAGTGTACAGAAGATGGACGTAATTGCAAATAACTATGTAATTGACTGCCTGAAAAATGTTCCTGCTTGCGGAGCCATGGTGAGCGAAGAAACTGAGAATGTTCTTCCATTTAATGATATGGGCAAATATGTAGTGGCAGTAGATCCATTAGACGGATCATCCAACATTGATGTGGCCGCTCCGGTAGGTACCATTTTTGCTATTTGGGAAAAAATTTCTCAAGATACTCCAAAAGCCGTTGATTTTCTTCAGCCAGGTAAAAAGTTAAATGCGGCAGGTTATATTATTTACGGCAGCTCTACCTTACTGGTGCTAAGTGTAGGCAATGGCACCCATGCTTTTACACTTGCTTCAAATGATGAATTTATATTGTCTCATCCCGATATTGTAATTAAAAAACAGGGTAATATCTATTCCATCAACCAGGGCAATTACCAGAAGTTTGAGGAAGGACTTAAAAACTACATTGAATGGTGCACCGGTACTGATAAAGAAAGCTCACGCCCTTACAGTCTTCGCTACATCGGTTCAATGGTTGGAGATATTCATAGAACTTTGCTCAAAGGAGGTATTTTTATTTATCCTGCAAACAAAGGCGAAACAAAAGGAAAATTGCGCCTGTTGTACGAGTGTATTCCTATGAGTTACCTTGTGGTACATGCCGGAGGTGACGCTTCAAATGGTGAGAAACCCATTTTAGACATCACTCCGCAGGAAATTCACGAAAGATCTGCTATTTATATAGGTTCAAAAGAAAATGTTCATCAATGTTTAGAATTCGTGCAAAGAAAAGTAGTGTATTAACAATACCTCTTACTTTTTCACTTCTCTTTTTTTGCTGCCAAATCTTTTCGCAAAATGCACCTACTGCACGCGCAGATACTTTTTATGTTTGCCCTGGCGATACAAATATTTTATATCCTCTTGCAAACGACAATGACACCGATGGAGACAGTATCTTTTTAGGCAATTTTTTCCCTCCTCCTCCTATCATTAATCCTCCCAGCGGAAGTTATACCCGAGTGGGCAACACAGTTGTATTCGTTGCGCTGCCGAGCTTTGCAAACAGTGTTATCGGAGGTTATCAGGTGTGCGATACTACAGGACGTTGCACTTTCGGCACATACATTCTGATATTAGATACATTTTGCAATGGCCAAAAACAAAACCGCCCTCCGGTTGCCAACCCTGATTTTATATTTGTTTTCGAAGATTTGTCATCGTTATTGCGCCCTTTGCAAAACGACAGCGACCCGGATGGCGACCCTCTGTACTGGGAACCGGTTACACAACCGTTGAATGGAACGCTTACTCCATCGGGAAGCAATTATTTCTATCGCGGAAATCCTGATTACAACGGTTTTGATTTTTTCCTTTATCGCGCTTGCGACACTGCAGGACGATGCGCAACCTCTGTTGTTACATTATCAGTTACGCCAATCAATGACCGACCGGTTGCAACCAACGATACATTTACCATAGAAGAAGACCAAACACTTATCGGCAGTGTTTTACTCAACGATTTTGATGTTGATGGAGACATTCTTAAAGTATCGGTGTTCCAAAAGCCATTCAACGGAACGGTTAGCATGGATTCATCAGGTTTTTTTCAATATAAACCTAATCTGAATTATTTTGGAAGGGATGAATTTGTTTATAGGGTGTGCGACACTGCCCGTTTTTTCAACTGTGCGCAGGCACGTGTGCTCATAAACATATTACCAGTGAACGATTTCCCTGAATTGGGTAATATTACAGTGGACATTAAGCCAACTCAAAATGAATATGCCATAAACCTTGCAGAAAAAACAACTGATCCAGAGAATGATGCAATTGTCTATTTAATTGATGCACCCCCCGCAAATTCATCAAACAAAGCTATGCTTGACTCTACTTCCGGACTTTTGATATTGCAAGTGCCCGGAAATTTCTGCGGTTTAGATTCATTGACTGTAAAAGTATGCGACTTTGAGGGCTGTAATGTTGCTACAGTATTTATTTCAGGACCGGATTGTACGGATGAAATAGTGTTAAGCGAAGGTTTTTCTCCCAATGGCGATGGCAAAAATGATAAGTTATACTTTAAAGGTTTGGAGCAGTTTGCGCCGGTGTACTTGGTTGTGTTTGATCGCAACGGTTTGCCAGTGTATGAAAGTGAAAACTATTTAAACGACTGGGAAGGAAAAAATTCTCAAAACGGCCAACCTCTCCCGGATGGAACTTATTATTACATCTTAGAAGTACCAAAAACACAAAAGCGGTATAAAAATTTTCTGGTCATTCATCGGTAAAAGGGTGGGCTAATTACACTACATCTGAGTACTTTAAAAAGTGTATGTGAATATTTATACCGATTTCAGTAGTATCTTTATTTCGTGAATGCCGTAGAATCTTTTCTGGCCTATTTGCGGTATGAAAAAAGATACTCCGCACATACACTAACAGCTTATCAAAAAGATTTAGAACAGTTTTGCAGTTTCATTGAGGTTTTTCAGCTTGTGCCTGAACAGGCCAATCATACCCAAATCAGATCCTGGATAGTTGAAATGATGAGAGATGGGATTAGCGCGCGCAGCATTAACAGAAAAATTTCCACCTTAAAATCCTTTTACAAATTTCTGCTTCGCCATCAGAAGATTGCGCGAAACCCGATGCAAAAGGTAGTTGCCCCAAAAACAGAAAAGAAACTTCCGGTATTTGTTGAAGAAAAAGCAATGAAAAAACTCCTTGATGATCAATTTTTTACAGACGATATTTGGGGAAAACGAGATAAGCTTATCATTGAACTATTATATGCAACCGGTATGCGAAGAAGCGAATTATGCAAACTTAAAGAAAGTGATATAGACATCTACAACTGCCAGCTAAAAGTAATCGGTAAGGGGAATAAACAGCGCATCATACCTCTGCACCCTAAGACATTACAGCGCCTCCAGGACTTTATTCAAAGCCGAAACACAATACTGTGCGAATATTCATATCAAGAAATTTTTCCGGGCAAGAAAGAATTACCCATAGAACCGCACGAAGTATATACCTTGGTAAAAAAATATTTGGGAATCATCACTACCTTAAGCAAACGAAGCCCTCATGTTTTACGGCATAGCTTTGCCACTCATTTGCTCAATCAGGGAGCAGAGATAAACGCGGTAAAAGATATTCTCGGACATTCGAGCCTTGCAGCTACTCAGGTTTACACGCACAATACCGTAGATAAGCTTAAAAAGGTACATTCGCAGGCACATCCAAGAGGCTAAAACCTAGCTGAGGATTGCCCAAAACAGATGCTTTATTGCAGCCTGAAAACTACAGGCACAACAAAGCGGCACGGAACGGCCTTACCTTGTTGTTTTGCCGGCTTCCATTTTGGCATGTTTTCAATCACCCTTTTCGCTTCGCGATCTAGTCCCGGACTTACACCTTTCTTGATTTCAACATTTCGTATGCTTCCATCGTCCCAAACTACAAACGCAACAATTACTTTGCCCTGTATATCATTGTCGCGTTCCATACTAGGGTATTGTATGTTATCGCGCAAATACTTATATAATGCTTGTTCACCGCCCGGAAATTCAGGCTGCTGCTCTACGATAGTGAATATCTCCGGTTCTTTAACTACCGGCACATCTATCACCGGCTCGGGTTCTTTGATTGTCGGTTCTGCATTAGCATCGCCTTCCTGAGTTTTGGTAGAAATCTCGGCCTCTTTAATATCTTCAATTTTTATTGGTTCTTCTTCTTGCTGCCGTACTTCTTCTTGTTTTTTTACAATCATTTCCACAAAGCGTACCGTTGGCCTTTGGGGAGGTGGTGGCGGTGGCGGTGGCGGTGGTGGTGGAGCTTTCTCATCCAGGGGAGGAGGGTCTGAAAGTGTAACTACAGTTTCGATGTTAACCTCTTCTTTTTCTTTAGATTTAAGAAAAGACCAGTCAATCTGGCTGCCACCTATGATGGCTAAAAAAATCAGTAGTGCTATAATTAAACCTAAACCGGAGTTTCGTGGTTGAATTTTGCGCAACTGATACGCACCATATTCTTTATTGCGCTCATCAAATACGATGTCGTCGAAGCTCCAGTTCAGATAATCTTTTATTACTTGATCACTCATTTGAATTATCTTTTATAATAACGATGCACAAAAGGTTTTATTCCATAAAGGGTTCAATATTTTTTTACTCTTTGGCAAAAGTTTTAACCACTCCACCATTTTCTATAGCCTCTATTTCTATAGGGTCAGGGTCTTGTATAGCATAAATCTTAGTATTGGTTATATCCATTTCATCGAGTATGCTCACCATGTTGTTGTATCTTGCTCCTTTGAGCATTTTTATCAGCACTATAAAGTCGCGTGGCTGCCCAGCTCTTTTGTTGCCGGCCGGATATACGCAAGTGGTGGTTTTCGATAGTTCTTTTTGCTTATTCAAAATCACCTTCCTGATTCCTTCTTCACCTGCAAAAGTAGTTTGTTGCAACCCTGCTACGGATAATCCTTCATAGTACCATATCTTATCCAATGTATCAAGTAAGATATTTAACACCTGACAGTCTGCAACGTCGGTTTGCTCCTCCGGTTTATCAACCTTTTTGGGCATATTCAGCTCCATAGCCTGAGGCTTGTTAAGGGTAGTAGTGAGCATAAAGAAAGAAATAAGCAGAAAAGCAAGGTCAACCATTGGAGTTAGGTCAACCCTTGTGGACATTTTCTTACTTCTTATCTTACCATCCTTACTCTTACCGCTATCAGCGGTATCCATTTGTGCCATATGCGTTCTCTTTATTTACTTAATTAATAAAGAACAATCATTCTTCTTTTTTATCTGCCTGTTCCTCTCCGCCTTTAGAGAGATTTGTGATAAGGTTAAAGCGATAAATATCTTTTTCTCTGAAAATTTCAATTATTCGCTGCACCGCCCGAATATTGGTAAACTTATCGCCTTTTATGGCGATACGCATTTTAGGGTTGGCATATCGGGCAGCCATTACCCAGTCTCCAAGCTGATTGTGTGCAGAATCAATAGGTATTCCAGGCAACTTTTTTTTATATTCATTGTATTGAGGGCCTGTCATACTGAGTACTCTTGGAAGATCTTCAATCGGAGTACCAAGCATATCAATAAGAGAGAAGGTCTTTTTCTGCTCTTCAGTAAGTGTTTTCAAATTTGGATAACGGTCCCCGTATTTCTCAATCATATTCTGCAAAGTTTCGTACCGCATAGAAGTGCTATTTGTACTTAAATATGCTTTGCCTTCTTTATCAACACTAACAAAGATAGCATCCTCCACTTTTATATTTGAACGGGAAGATGGCATATCTATTACCACGCTTTGATCGGGACGAAACTTAGCAGTGAGAATAAAAAATGTAAGCAAAAGAAAAGATACATCGCACATGGCGGTCATGTCCACAATTGTACTTTTGCGCGGGACTTTAACCTTTGGCATAATAGCGCAATTTATTGTTTAACCAACTTACTGCTGGTAGCAAATGATTGTGCAATAGAAAAACCAATTTCATCTATACCATAAGTGAGCTTATCAATCATGCTGGTAAAGATGTTGTAGAAAATTATTGCAAATGCTGAGGTTGCGATACCAATTGCTGTATTAATCAAAGCTTCGGAAATACCAGATGCAAGCGCTGTAGGGTCCGGAGTCCCCGAGGTGGCCAAGGCAGCAAATGCCCTAATCATACCCAATACTGTTCCCAGAAGTGCTACAAGTGTTGCTACCGAAGCTATAGTAGCCAGGATTGGAAGATTTTCTTCTAGCGAAGGTAGCTCAAGTGCGGTAGCTTCTTCTATTTCTTTGCTGATAGCTAAGATTTTCTTTTCTTCTTCTAACTCAGTGTTTTGCTGCATTTCTTCGTATTTGTTTAATCCGGCCAATACTACGTTTGCCACAGAGCCTTGCTGTTTATTACATTCTTCTTTTGCTGCCTTAATATTTCCAGTAGCCAGATAGTGCTTGATTTTTTGAAGAAACTCTTCCAATGAGCCTTTGCCCCTTGCCTTGCGAATAGTAATAAAACGCTCCACTCCAAAAGCAAGTACTGTTATTGCCATGGTCATCAAAAAAGGAACGATAAAACCTCCCTTATATATGATACCGAAATAATCGCCAGGCTTTGGTTCTTTTTTTGTCTCATCGATAAAGTGTTTAACATCGCCAAAAACAAGGTGAAATATAAGCTCGGAGACGATGAAGGCAACAACAATAACAACAATGCCCATCGGAAATTTCTTTGATTTCTTCTTTTGCGGTGCAGTAGCTTGTGCCATGTATTTTTTGTTTTTAAGTGATAAAATTTTGCTAAGGGAGTGCCAAAACTATTTGTTTTTATGATTCATGCAAATTTTCTTGCATGAAAGGTCAATCCGTTGTATAAAGATATCAAGTAATACCGATCTTAATAAATCGTACAATTATTACAGTTCGGCAGTTAATGTTAACAAAACAATAAATTTAATCAATATCTCTTAGTGTAAATCAATACTATAAACTTTTAAACGATTTTTGTTTTAGTAGAGTTATGGAGCAACATATTAGTTGAATTAACAAAATCAGAGTGAAGAGAATCAGAGACTTTATCAGAAACTATTTATTAAAATTTAATGAGCCTGCTCATATCAAGGCGCTTTCACTTTCTGTTGGCTTGTTTTGGGGGCTTTCTCCCTTTTGGGGTTTTCATACTATTGGCGCTTTAGCTACTGCTACTATTTTCAGGTTGAATAAATTTATTGTTCTTATATCGAGCAACATCAGCTTTCCCCCGGCAATACCTTTGGTTTTATATTTGTCGTATAAAGTAGGTGGGTGGTGGCTGGGTCCGCATGCCGAGACTTTTGAGTTAGAAGACCTTAAAACTCCAGCAGCTATTTATAATAATTTAATACAATACTTAATCGGAAGCTTTACCCTTTGTACCATTATACCTGCGCTTTCGGGCCTGCTTTATTATTGCATTTTAGTACTATTTCAAAGGCAAAACACAAAGGAGCAGGCTGCATAGTTTATTACGCAGGCATTATATTCGCATCATACAAAAAAATATGATTAAGATAACATTTCCGGATGGTAAAGTACGTGAATATCATGAAGGAGTAAAACCCATAACCATTGCGGAAGAAATATCCAAAAAGCTTGCCGCAAAAGTACTTGCTGCCGAAGTAAACGGTGAAATTTACGACCTTACACGTCCGATTAACTCCGATGCTACATTAAAATTGCTCACATGGGAAGATGAATGGGGAAGAAAAACTTTCTGGCATTCGTCTGCACATCTCATGGCCGAGGCCTTGGAAAAATTATATCCCGGAGTAAAGTTTGGTATTGGCCCACCCATAGATGAAGGATTCTATTACGATGTGGATTTGGGAGGAAGAAAAATTAGCGAGGAGGACCTTGCTGCGATTGAGAAGCTTATGAAAGAGCTCGCTTCTAAGAATAGTCCCTATGAGCGAAAAGAGGTATCAAAACCTGAGGCTTTAAAATATTTCTCGGAAAAAGGCGATGAATACAAAATCGAACTACTCCAGGAACTAAGAGATGGAGAGATAACATTTTATCGCCAAGGCGATTTTATTGACTTATGCCGTGGGCCGCATATACCTTCCACATCTTATATAAAAAGTATCAAGCTATTAAATATTGCCGGCGCTTATTGGCGGGGTGACGAGCGCAACAAACAACTTACTCGAATATACGGAATCACTTTTCCGTCTCAACAAATGCTTGATGAGTATCTTGCCTTGTTGGAGGAACGCAAAAAGCGCGACCACCGAACGCTGGGGCGCGACCTGGAAATATTCACTTTTGACGATGAAGTAGGTCCGGGTTTGCCGCTCTGGCTGCCTAAAGGTGCCGCAATTATAGAAAAGCTCGAAGCGCTCGCAAAAAAAACTGAGGCAGAACAAGGTTACGTACGGGTAAAAACACCGCACATTGCAAAAGAGAGCTTGTACCTGCGCAGCGGGCACCTTCCGTACTATGCAGAAAGCATGTTCCCTCCGATGGAAATGGAAGGAGTTAAATATTACCTTAAAGCCATGAATTGCCCTCATCACCACAAAATATTTGCTGCCACACCTAAAAGCTATCGAGATCTGCCGTTGCGCTATGCTGAATATGGAACCTGTTATCGCTATGAACAAAGCGGAGAATTATTTGGCCTGATGCGCGTGCGTTCGCTGCAAATGAACGATGCGCATATCTATTGTACTAAAGAGCAGTTTGAAGAAGAATTTATGAAGGTGAATGAATTGTATGTGCGGTACTTTAAAATTTTTGGTATTGATAAATATCAGATGCGATTCAGTAAACATGAGCCTTCTAAACTTGGCCAGAAATACATCAACAATCCTGCGCTGTGGCAAGAAACAGAGGAAATGGTGAGAAAAGTATTAATAAAAAGTGGCCTGCCTTTTGTAGAAGTAGCTGATGAGGCCGCATTTTACGGGCCCAAAATTGACATACAAATATGGAGCGCAATAGGAAGGGAATTTACCATTGCAACTAATCAGGTGGATTTCGCTCAGGCAGAGCGTTTCGACCTTTGGTTTACCAATGAAAAGAATGAACGCGAAAGGCCTATCATCATTCACAGAGCTCCTTTGTCCACGCATGAGCGCTTCATTGGATTTTTGCTGGAACACTATGCGGGAAATTTTCCGTTGTGGCTGGCGCCAGAGCAAATTGCTGTCCTTCCCATCAGCGACAAATTTTTGGGGTATGCCTCTTCTGTGCACAGCCAACTGGTTGCTAAAGGTTTTGCAGTTACTTTAGACAGCCGCAGCGAAAAAATAGGAAAAAAAATCCGGGACACTGAAGTGAGAAAAGTACCCTACATGCTCATTGTTGGAGAGAAAGAATCAACTGATGGAACCGTTGCCGTACGTAAGCACGGAAAAGGTGACCAAGGTGTGTTACCCTTAGAAGAGTTTATTCAAAACGCTTTGAGAGAAGTTGAAATGTATGAATAAATACAAATGTTTTTAGATGCACTTTTTTTGTGAGGATACTGCATTAAAAGTGGTAATTAAAAACCAAATTATACAAAACCATATTAACTTTATTAAATTCAAATCGTTTGTCGTTGTAGATATTTCCATGGTTGAATTTAGCAACAACAAGCATTTGCATGTCTAAGCCATTAAGAAACCCTTTGAAATTGAGTCGCAAATCGAAGTTGAGCTGCGTGTAAGAAGGCATTCCATATTTATTTAACCGATAGTTTTTTACGTCAGGTAAATGATAGTATCCTCCAGCCAATGAGGTTCTAAGATTTTGGGCTGGGAAATTGTAAGATAGTTTGATAGTTGTTGCATGCACATCTCCCAGACCTTCATTGCGCTCTCTCGGAAGGAAAGTGAAAAAAGGGTCGCGACCCCATTCGCGCGGCATCAGGTAGCGGCCGTTTGCAAAAATCCTGTTATAGGCTCCTGTCAATTCCAGATTTCGGTATAAATAACCTAATTGTATGCCAGCTGTCATGGTATTGGCTTTTGGATCTATGTATCGCTTTTCAGGGTCATTGTTGCCGCCATTATTCACTGCATCCTGACGAATAAATTGCGCTCCTAAAATCCATTGTGTTCCGTTAGTTCTCGCATTTTTAAAATCTACCTGTAACATAGTAGTATTCATAACATTTTCAAGAAACATATTCCAGCCTGATATTGTGATCCATGAAACGGGATGATAGCGAATACCCAACAAAAAGACACCTTTACTATCAATGTTACCGAAATAGTTTGAACGATTGCCATTAGTGGTTACCCCCATCGGGTACACACCTATCGAGTGAGCAGTAGAAAACCAGCGTACAGTGCTCCGGGGAGAGATAGCATAAATCCAGCCGCCCTCGGCATGCACCTTTTTTATTTCGTTCAACTCAAACCATATACCTTCAACCCCGGTGGGGCGCATTCTGCCGTCCTGCAGGTTGATGAACGGTGTGTTGATAAGTTGCCTACCATACTTGAGAAAAGATTTTCGGAAATTGTATTTGATGTAAAATTCTTCCAATCTATCGAGGTCATTCTTATTAGAAGGGTCTTGAACATCGAAGAGCCCTATTTCATATCTGTTCATAAGTTTAGTTAAGCTATCGCGGCGGGTAAGGTCAGACGAACCAATATTAAAAATGTAAAAACCACTCACTGCCATTTGGAAACCATAAAACTTTGCAGTTTCGTACCGTAGCCCGCCACCAAAGGCATTGGCATAGTAGTCCGTTAAACCTCTGTTGTTGTCTGTTGCACTAAAGAAATACCTGAAATGTCCTTCTACTTTACCTGTTTTAAAAGCGTACAGAAGCGAAGAACTGTCTTCATACTGATTAAGTTTTCCTTTCCATATAGCTGGTTTTTCCTGTAATTCCTGATGTTGCGCCCTAAGTGTATTTGCTAAAATAGAAAGAGTAGCTATTAACAATGTACAATAAAGGATCTTACTCATATTTTCAGAAACCTGATTTAATGTAGCTCCATCCTTCGCGCTGACGATTAACGATGTAAATAATACCTGCCTTCACAAATTGCGCTGAGGGAAGTATTTTTTCGTTAGGCACATTACGTTCTTTCATAGAAAATTCACAGGCTTTAAAAACTATTCCTTTGCGCGAGAATTCTTCAATTTTTGGTGATACAGTTGATTTATCTTTTCGCAGCATGTCGAGGCCGGGTCCGTGACACACTACTTCGATTTGCACAGAAGGATCAACGCTTGTAATATTGCCCAGTTGTTTCATTAAAGCTTTGTGAGCAAGCGTGTCGTCTGTGGTAAGCTGAAAAATAATTTTAAGCGAATCTGTCTTTTGCTGAATTAGAGCATTTTTTTCGGAATTTTTCTTGCCTTTTTGCGGAATGAAGCTTGCAGCAAGAGAGCCTTGCAACACAAGAAGTCCGATTAAAGTTGTAAGTACTATAATTTTCTGCATAGGTTAATTTTTATCTGAATTCATAATCTACACCATAAACTTGGGTGAGGAGTGTCTGCGGAGCATCTAGTGCAACAGCATTCTGTTTTGGTATTGGTCGAACCGGGCTGTTTGCAGCAAGATAATTTCTCATAACCTGATGAAGGGTATATGGGGTATTTTTTGCATCTCTTACGCCTTTTATTCTGCATAGCATATCATTGGGATCTCCATCGCGCTCACAGGCGCAAATAGTGTACACTTTATCAGGGTTCAATGGCTCATCCCCAACTGTCACGCTCTGAACTCGCTGGCCTTTTTCTGCGTAGGCGTAAAATTTCACTTTCATTCCGTGAAATTTAATAACCCAGCCTCCAAATCTTTCAGAAGCATCTTTGGCAAATACATTATTAAGCTCTTTCTCCAGCCAATCTTTCAGCTGGATTCCGGTAACTTTAGCTATCCGCACAGCACTATCTACCGGCAACATATCATAAATGTAACCACCTGTGATAGGTATGTTGCCGGTATGGTCTGGGGTGACGCGAGGAGGGCAAAATCTAAAACCATTAGATAGCACAATATCTGCTTCTTTTATTTGCCAGCGAAGGGCATCTAGTATCAGCGTATCTATAGTGTTTTCGATCACAAAATACCTATACAGCGGAACCGCGCTGTAACCTATAATTTCGTTAATGCTCTTCAGGTAGTCTTTCTCCGATTCATTGATCAGCTTTTGAAGTTCTTTATCTGGCTTGTATTTATCAGCACTGATTTCTATGAGTTCATATTCATCTTTAACTACTTTTCTATCCTGTATTGTCAAAGACAGCTTGCCTACGAAAGAGCCGAAGGCGCCAGGTTCAACTACTTTAGCATATTTACATTGAATAGGTTTACGCACTCGCTCATGTGTGTCGCCACCTAAAATATAGTTTACTCCTTCACATTCTTTCTGATTGGCTAGGTGAATTTGCTGTGAAAGCCCTAAATGGGCTACGATTAAAACATAGGCGCACTGTTCTTGATTTCTTAATACATCAACGTAATAAGCTAGATTTTCCTCCGGCTTAGTGTAAATAATACCTTTGCTGTAGTTGGGTGATTGACGAATGGGGACAAGAGGGTCGGTGTAACCAATGAAACCTATTTTTACTCCGTTAACCTGCCAGATGTAATAAGGAGGAAAAATAAGTTCACCTTTCTCCCCGTTCCCTTTATCGTGATACATGTTTGCGCAAACCTTAGGTGCGTAAAGTGAGCCCATCAGTGTTAGCATATTTTTTTTGTAATAAATAACCTCCCAATTTCCGGGCAAATACAAATCATATTCCATCGCGTTGAGTATTGGCACAAAAGCTCTGCCAACAGTTTTGACACTAAGCTCACTTCCCTGAAACATATCTCCAGTATCTATCAAAAACGTGTATGGATTTTTTTCTCTGAATTTTTTCAAAAAACTTGCCAGATGCGCATATCCGCCTGTTTTTCGAAAGACCATCTGATTATTTTCCCAGAATAATTCATCGTGGGGATGAATCTGGCAGTGGACATCTGTAGTTTGCAGGATATGAACTGTAAATTTTTGTTCTCTTCGGATTTGGTATTTTTTGGAAAAAACAGCAGGCGCTGCAAAGGCGCTTAGTTTGCTTGCTGAAAGTAATCCGGTACCTACTGCAGTTCCTAGTGCTTTAACGAACACTCTGCGGTTATACTTCATACTCTTAATCGTTATTTAGGAGTTTTTCTTTGTATTGGACGCCTCTGCTCTGGAACGTTCCTCTTCTATAGGTTTGAAAGGCCCGTATTTATGTTGTTTTTCGCTGAATGAATCGCTGTAGGGCCCAAAAGGATGATCAATGGGTTTTTTACTGATATCGGGCCAATCTTTGGGAACAGGCTTGTGTGGTCTTGGTTGGCTGTTGACAAAGGCAGCCACATCCCATGCTTCTTCATCACTCAACAAAGGTTCTGTAAAATTTACTCCTTGTGGCATATTGTACTTTACGAACTTGGCAAAATTGCTGATACGGAATAGGCCTGCTGCATCGTTGTAGCTATTCTTGCCCCAAAGAGGCGGATAAATATATTCCTTGCCATCGGCAGCCAGTAAACCTTGACCATCAGCCTGATGACAGCTTTGGCATTTCTGTTCATATACAACTTTGCCTCTTTCCGGATCAGCGGCACGGTCGAGGTAAGCTAAGTCTTTTAGGCCGGAGCCATTTGCTTTTTTGTTTTTTTCTACGTTACTACCTATGTATTCAATGTAGGCCTTTATCGCCTGCATTTCTTTACTAAGAGTATCCAAGGGTTTTCCATTAAGACTTCGTTCAAAGCAATCGTTTACTCGCTTGTAAATATTTTCTATTGTTCCGCTGCGTGCACGGAATTTAGGGTATAAAGAAGCAACAGAACCGTAATTATTTCCCCATGGCTTAGTTCCTGCTTCTAAATGGCAATTTTGACAATTCATACCATTGGAAATGTTCATCACACTGCCTTTTGGACCAAGATATTTGGCGGTATGTGCAATCAGCTCTCTTCCATAAAGTACTTTACTCTTTTGCATACTGTCAGTTATATTTTCAATCACAGCTGGTTTCCATAATCCATCTAAAGGGTCTTGTACCGGAGCACTTTTTGCTAAAGGAGCAGTTTTTTGGGTTTGTAGGACAGATGATATTTCTTTGAAATTCAGAACAACAATAAAGGCAAACGAGGCTAAGCAAAGACTCGCAACAATAAGATTAACAACAACTTTATTTGCCTGATTTCGTATTGAACATCGCGCTGTTGCATAACAATATATTTAATGAGGCAATTTGTCTTTTATTATTCCATAAAAGAAAGTACCCAGAATGGCAAAGGCAAAAACAATAATGAAAGAAAAATACCCGTAGCCGATGTTCACCATCATGGGCCCGGGGCATGCTCCACTTAGCGCCCAACCTAAACCAAAAGCAGTTCCACCTAACAAGTAGCGGATGTATGTTTTTTCTTTTGGCTGAAATACAATGGGGTTACCGGCGTAGTCGCGTATCCCGATTTTTTTTATAAGTGCAACCCCAATCACTCCAAGCGTTACAGCCACTCCAATTATTCCGTACATGTGGAACGAATGGAAACGAAACATTTCCTGGATACGATACCAGGAAAAAGCTTCGCTTTTTGACATTGTAATGCCAAAGAGAATCCCTACAAGAAAAAACTTCAGCAACTTCATATTTAAAATTTAAAAGATTAATGGAAATAAAAAATGAGTCATTAACAGCCCTCCAATGAAAAAACCAACTACTGCCAGCAGAGACGGTACTTGCAAGTTGCTGAGCCCGCTAATAGCGTGGCCCGAAGTGCACCCCCCTGCATAACGCGCACCGAAGCCCACCAGGAAACCACCGATAGCGAGAATTAAAAACCCTTTGAGTGAAAAGGCAGACTCAAGACTGAATAGTTCGGTAGGTTGTACACTTTGTGGAGCAGCAAAACCGTAATGTTGTAAAGCCTCAATAGTTTTCTGTGAAATTTTTACCGGAGCGCCATCGCTTAAAAAATGACGGGTAATAGAACCTCCTGCAATGGCTCCTAACATAAACATGATATTCCACATTTGCGCTTTCCAATCGAATTTGAAAAAACTGGAAACTTTTCCTGCTCCAGCCATAGCGCAAATAGTGCGCAAGTTAGATGAGAAACCAAATGATTGCCCAAAGTAAATGAGCAAAAACATGATAAAGGCAATCATAATACCCGAAAACCACCATGGCCAAGGCTGAACTAAAATTTCATACATACACTTTAAGATTTAGTTAATATGAAAAGTAATCATAGGTTTGAATAAATGATTGATGAGTTTTTCGGTTGCGCTAGAGTGGAGCCAGCCACCTTTGCCGTGTGTTCCTATACACACCATATCCATTTCGTGCATTTGATTAAAATGAATAACTCCTTGTTCTACATCGGTGTCCTTAATCAAATGTGAACGATAATTTTCGATTTGATTGAGGGAGGCAAATTCAGCAGTCTTTTTTTCAAACTCGTCTTTTTCGCTCTCCGGATCTCCTGAAGTAATTTGAAGAAGGTGGAGGGTACAACCAAAGGCCTGCACTAATTTTTTCAACAGCGATAAATCAAGCTTTTCCGGCTTACTAAAATCGTGAACCAGCAGAATGTTGCGTATTTGTAAATCGCTTCTATCGCACATTAAAGATAACACCGGTATAGGTGAGCGGCGGGCTATCATTTGTGTTTCGCTGCCCGATAGCTTTTCCTTCCATCCAAAAGCCCCCTTCGTTCCCATAGCTATTAGATCTGCATGAATAGACTGCGCGAACGAAATAATCCCATCGGTAACTTTGCCAACCCTCAAATGGACATGAATATCGTTTCCGTATTGAATTTTTAGATTATTTAGTTTGTTGAGTGCTATGTCTCGCTGTGTTTCAATATGCCTGACATCAATCTCTCCGCAGGTATTGATTTTTCCTCCTTCATCCATCGTTACCGTATCAGGAACCGAAAGTATATGAAGAAAATGTATCTCTACAGGTATTTTCTCTTCAAGCTTTTTTACCATAATGTAGGCGTAATCTGCCTGTACGGAAAAATCAGTGGGTATGAGTACTTTTAATCTCTCCATAAAGAATATATTTTATGTACTGGTAAAATCATATTTTTCCAGTCATACAGGAAATATAGGATACAGCTTTTTTTGTCAATGAATTAGACCCTTTTTCAGGATAGCCCAATGATGACAAGGTATTCAACAATACAGCTCTGTCTGCTGTACCTTCTACAGTAACTTTTTTGTTGTGCAAATCAACAACCACTAATTCAACACCATGTTTTTGTTGTAGAGCCTTTTGTATTGAATTTGCACAACCGCTGCATTTAAGGTTCTCTATTTCAAATTCAAAGATTTGTTTCATAAAACTATTTTTGATGATGTAAGATAAGAGTTACTTACTCTCTGAGTTTTTATCTAAAATATTTGCTACTGCCTGCCAGCTTCCTCCGTTTATTACATTATTGAATCCGTTTTCTTTCAAAATGCGCTGTGCCTGCGCGCTTCTGTTTCCACTCCGGCAAAATACCACAATATGCTTTTTCCCTTTAAATTCATTTAACCTGTTTGGAATTTCGTGAAGGGGAATGTTTACCGCTCCCGGAGCGCTGCCTTCAGAAAACTCTTCTGGTGTACGCACGTCCACCAAGAAGGAATTTTTTAATTGTTCTTTGTTTAGTGACTGTGCATGGCAGGAAGAAAGGAGCGATACAGACCACAATGCAACAAATAATAAAAATACTTTTTGACGATTTTTTTCTGAAATCATAAGATTTAAAGTATTACTTAGGCTGCGTTGGGTATTGAACGCTACAATAGTTTTCAAATCAGGCACCTTAGACATCGTTTACAAATTTGTGATTAAACAAAGAAGCAGTTTGTCACAAAAGTTACATTCAACCCAATAATTTATTATTTGAAAACAGTTTCTTTAATGATGATATAAATTCCCATCACCAGGACAAACCAGCCAAATGCCGGTTTTAGTTTGTTACCGTCAATTTTTTTAGAGAGACTGCTGCCAATAAATATTCCGACTACGGCAAAAGTTGATATTAATAACAAGAACTTCCAGTCTATATTTGTCTCGCCACCTTCGCCCATAAAACCTATCAGTGATTTTGCCGCAATGATAACCAACGATGTGCCCACTGCTTCCTTCATAGGAAGCTTGCTAAGAACTACTAGAGCAGGGATGATTAAAAAACCTCCACCGGCACCCACAAGTCCTGTTAAAATGCCAACCACAGTACCTTCCAAAAGGATCATCGGATAGTTAAATTTTTGCTGACCGGACTGCTGCACATCAGGCATGGGTTTATCTTTCTTAATCATGCTGTAAGAGGCAGCAATCATAAGTAATGCAAAAAGCAATAGGAGCAAGAGGCTTTTGGTTATCACAAAATTTCCGATATGAAATATTTCCTGAGGAATAGCAGGGACGAGCCAGGCACGGGTAGCGAAAACAGCTATTATAGAAGGAATACCAAATACTATTGCTGTTCTTATGTTTACCAACCCTTTTTTGAAATAAGAAAAAGAGCCTACTGCGCTGGTTAATCCCACAATAAAAAGAGAATAGGCGGTAGCAACAACTGCATCTTTATTGAAAAGATAGACAAGCACCGGTACGGTGAGAATACTTCCCCCTCCGCCAATTAAGCCCAATGATATTCCAATGGCAATTGAAGCAATGAAACCTAAAAGTTCCATGAAAAAAGAATTTTATTGACGATGCAAAGATGCTGAGGTTTGCTGTGCTGAAACGGATACTTATGTTACTTTATCGCTGCCAAACAGAAGCTTACATTTTGCCAGTCAAGATCTTGTTCCAATACAAATAAGGGAGAATGTATTTTTTGAGCCAATACATACTTGTACGTTCTTTACTTTGGTCGAAAGGAAAAGTTTCCATCGGTTGGTTCTGGTAATCAAATTCGGCTAAAACCAGCTTGCCATAACCTGTAACAATCGGACATGATGAATATCCATTGTAAATAGTCGGAAATGGTTTATTATCCATCAGCGCAAACAAGTTGGCTGCCACTACAGGCATTTGTTTTCTCACAGCAGCGCCGGTTTTGGAGGTCGGCAGCCCTGCCGCATCCCCTAAAGAAAATATGTTTTTGTAAACACGATGCTGTAAGGTTAATTTATCAACATTAACCCATCCATGTTCATCGGCTAAAGGACTTTGGCGCACAAAGTCGGGTGCCGATTGTGGAGGGGTTACGTGGATCATATCGTATTTAATCAGAAGAAATTCATCCTTATTTTCTGTTCCGATACCTACGAAAGTGGCTTCATGTTTTTCTCCGTTTATTTCGATAAGCTTGTATTGAAAGCGAAGTTGGATGCGGTATCTTTTCACTACCTCCAGTAGGGTTTTCTCGTACTTGGCTACGCCAAAAAGCCTTGTGCCTCCACTAACATAGTTGATATTAGTCCGTTCTAAAATTCCGTGTTTCCTGAAATAATCAGCGGCTAGGTACATGATTTTTTGGGGAGCGCCACCGCACTTTATAGCAGTATGCGGGCTATGAAATATGGCGTTCCCTCCCTTGAAATTTTTTATACATTCAAAAGTGTAAGGCGCTGTTTGAAAACTGTAATTACTGCAGACACCGTTTTTTCCAAGCGTTTCCTTTAGTCCTTTTATTTCATCCCAGTTTAGCTGTATGCCCGGGCAAACAACAAGATATTCATATGAAATTTTAGAGCCATCGTTCAATACAACACAATTAGCTTCCGGATTAAATCCTACACAACTTTTTTTAATCCAAACAGCGCGATCAGGAATAAAATCTTTTACGTCTCTCACAGTTTTTTGAACATCGTATTCACCTGCTCCTACCAAAGTCCACGCAGGCTGATAATAATGTTTTTCTGAAGGCTCGATAACAGCAACTTTGAGGTTGCTTCTTCTCTTCAATAAGTAAGATGTTAGGGATAATCCTGCATTACCCCCTCCTACCACAACAACCTGATAATCTGCCATATTTGCAAACTAAACTATATGATGTGCGGCTGTTGGTCACTTTTGTTACATTTTAAAACAACTTCATACTAATGTAATTATTAGTGTTGAAAACAGATTGGTTTGTTTGTATTAAGATTTGTTTTCTGTAGTGTGAGCCGGCAAGCGCCTCCAAATGAGCAAGGCAGAAGTTGCAGTTAGCAGGCCAGTGAAACAGAAAGCTGCATATAGGCCAAACCAGTCGGCTAATAAACCCGAACATAAAGCTCCCACAGCGTAACCCATATCGCGCCAGAAACGAAAAACTCCTAGGCTTTCGGCACGTTGCAAAGGGAAGGAGTATGCTGCTATAGCTGCAAGAAAAGTTGGATAAACCATGGCAGTTCCAACTCCCAGCAAAGCAGAAAGTAAAAGCAGTGAAATAAAATCATTTGCAACAACCATAAATAGAATAGCCAAAGCCTGGAGAAGCATCCCCCAGCTTAAAATAATCCTTTTATTGGCCCGATCTGACAGCCTGCCTGTAAATAATTGTCCTACACCCCATACCAGTGGATAAGTAGCAGCAATTATTCCTGCCTTTTCCTGTCTAAAATGAGCCTGATAGAGTGCCACCGGCAGCAATCCCCATATCATACCATCGTTAAAATTATTGATAAAGCCTGCTTGTGTGATGGTGCTGAGCACTTTGTCTTTAAAAGTGGTTTCTTTAAAAATATTATTCAGCTTACGCATGGTACTGCCCGAAGCCTCTTGGGTAATATGCCATTTTGTATCTTTTACCCATATCGCTGAAATAATTAAACCCGAAACAGCTATGGCTACTCCTAAATAGAAAGGGTATGGCATTACGCCCCACCTTTCAGCTATTGCG
>JAVQWQ010000013.1:0-28976 GCA_033578915.1 Chitinophagales bacterium
AATTCCAGCTTTTTTGTGTCGGCAAACCGACCTGTTAGTGTCGGCTGCTAAAACCGGCCGTATTGTGAATATTAAAAAAGGGCAATTCCTCAGTGGAGCACAAATGTACTATCCATTGGAAAAAGTCCGCAACTTGGGCAATAACAATGTATTGCTTACCGAACGCGGTACAATGTTTGGCTATGAAAGACTTGTGGTTGATTACACCGGTGTGTACGACATGATGCAGATGGAGGTTCCTGTTGTGATGGATGCTACCCATGCTGTTCAGCAACCAGGCTCTATGAAAAGTGCCTCCGGAGGAAACCGAACGTATGTATTACCGTTGGCTCTGGCTGCAGCAGCCATCGGAGTGCGCGGGTTTTTTTTTGAGATACACCCTGAACCTGATAAAGCCCTTAGCGACGGGCCAAATTCTTTGCCATTAGAAGAAATTGATAATGTGTTACTAAAGATAAAATCATACCTTAGATAGCATACCTGTGGCTTGAGGAGAACACGGTAAATTACTTCAAGTTAAAAAACACACTCAAAAAAAAAAATAATGATTTAGTGCATCCTATCGCCACGCAGTGCAATACTTTTCATCACTGAAGCTTCGTAATTAAGCCACTCTTGCCAGCGTTGCATAACTTTATCTTTCTTCTCAACACGACACGCCAGGTCTAAGAATAATTTATAATGCCCTGCTTCGCTCACCATAAGATTTTTGTAAAAAGAGCGCAGTTCGGGATCGCTGATTTCTTTGCTCAGCAATTTAAAACGCTCGCAGCTCCGCGCCTCAATGAGCGCAGCAAACAGAAGTCGCTCCATGAGCTGCTCTCGCTTGTCTCCTCCTTTGCGCATAAACTTTTGCAGCTCATTCACATATTCATCTTTTCGTTGCTTCCCTAATTTCAACCCGCGCTTTTTTAGCTGCTCCACTACCATTTTAAAGTGCCCCCATTCTTCACTAACAATCGGGATAAGGGCTTCGACCAAAAAATCGTATTCCGGAAAACTTTGTATCAGAGAAATAGATGTGGAGGCTGCTTTTTGCTCGCAATATGCATGGTCAGTTAAAATTTCCTCTATGCTTTTTTCTGCAAGATCAACCCAACGCGGATCTGTAGGAAGTTTCAGGCCTAACATTTCAGTTTATTTGATAGACACCCTGGCTAATGGTGCAAAAATATACTTCGCCAGGCAAACCCGTGGTTTGCCTGTAATAATTTTCTACAAAGAGTTTAAATGATTCCGCCTGTTGTGTATCAGCAAGGGCTATGGCACATCCTCCAAAACCGGCTCCCGTCATCCGTGCTGCGACACAGGCAGGATGTTTCAGCGCTAAAGATACGATAGTATCTAACTCTTTACCGCTCACCTCATAATCGTAACTCAAAGATTGATGGGATTGATTTAAAAGTGAGGCGAAGGAGATTAAGTCTTTACTCTTTAGTGCGTAAGCTGCTGTTTTTACCCTGTCATTTTCTGAAATGACGTGCTTTGCTCGTTTGTGCAAAAGATGATCTTCTATACTTTCCAATTCGTTTATTGATACTTCGCACAAAAATTTCAATTTATTGTTTTGGGTGTTTACTTTAATTGTTTCCAGGGCTTTTTCGCATTCGGCTCTGCGTTCATTATATCTAGAATGGATGAGTTGGCGTGGCTTGCGCGTGTTAAGTATAAATAGTGATAGGTTGCCCAGGTCAACGGGTATATTTTCATAATCGAGCGTAGCACAATTTAAAAGCATGGCGTGCCCGCTTGCAGCATTTGCAATACAAAACTGATCCATAATACCGCAGTTAACACCGATGTATTTATTCTCTACTTCCTTGCACCAGCAAGCTATGTCCCTGCGAGAAACATCATAACCGCTTTCGTATAACAAGATATACATGCTGAGCACTTCGATACAGGCTGAAGAGGAAAGGCCACTCGCCTCCGGCAATGTACTTTCAAAATGTATTCGAACAGGCTTTAGACGATATCCCAGATTTTTGAGATACTCAAAAACTCCTAATGGATAGTTTAACCATCCATATTCTTTTTCATAAGCAAAGTTGGCATTATTTTTAAAAGATATGGTTTGGCTATGTGAAGCAGATGAAAGCTCAAATCTGTCATCTAAGCTCTCCTCTACCCATGCAGTGATTCCCAACGAAATCGCAACAGGCAGCACAAGCCCTCCGTTGTAATCTGTATGCTCTCCGATGAGGTTGATCCTTCCCGGCGAAAAGTATTTTCTCATGTCACAGATTTGTTTTTCATCTAACCTCCAGCTTCAGCATTTCAACCGATATTTGAGGCACATTGGCAAGCAGAAGTTTTTTTAGCTCCATTTCTTCATCATTGCAATCGAATTCGAAGATGGTTCGCTCATCTTTTAATGCAGCTAATCTACGCAGTTTATCTGCCATCATAAAATAATCTGACCGCTCCAGTTCATATTCAAAGCCCTGGCCAAGTTCAATCTTTCTTTTTTTTACAAATCCTAACTGCGTATTGTAGCGGTGTGCTACACGATTTTTTCCTCTTACTTTAGCAAAAACTTTTTTTATTCCCCCCAGGAGAAAAAAAACATCCAACATGGCTAAGGAAGCACGCACAGGCACATCTGTGCCCAGATATTCATCTTCGTAAATAAATAAACCGCTATATGCGGTATGTTCAGCCCAATCAATGGAAGACATGTTGATCAAGCCAACATACTTCCGGCTATAACTAATCAGGAAAAAAAAATTTTCTTTATTGTTGATGCTTTCAAACCACTCCGCCTGCATAGATGGCGTGATGATGCCTCTGTGAAACATGTGGCGAGAAATTTTCGGGTCGTTTCGCCAGGTACGCACCATCTCTATCTGTTCGCGCTTAAGTCTTTCTAAGAGAACTCCGTAGCGATAAATTTTCATATTAAGATTTTCGCCAGTGCTGGCGTAAATTTAGGAAACAGAAAACGAGTACCGTTACCACCAGCCGATAATGGCGGAGGGAAACAATCCTCCAAAAACGGTCGCAGTTGTTGTTAAAATGATAACCACAACATAATTAAATGGTACCCGATTTATGCGACCAGAGTCTGGTATCTGAAAAAAGTACATATGATAAACTACTTTCAAGTAGTAATACACCGCTACTATAGAGTTGAGAATGGCTACAAGAACAAGAAACATTCTACCGTTTCGCAGAGCCTCACTAAAAAGGTAATACTTACCAAAGAATCCGGCCAAAGGAGGAATTCCCGCTAAAGAAAGCATAGCAATAGTCATAGCAAAAGCCAACCAGGGATGTGAGCGAGCCAAACCATTGAAGCTATCAAATTTTTCACTCCCTGATAGGGCAAAAACATACATGGCAACGGCAAATGCAGTTATGGAAGCCATTCCGTAGGCAAAACCGTAGTATAAAACCGCGTTATCTGTTTTGCCGTAAAGCGTAGCAATTGCAATCATCAGGAAACCCGCATTACTCACACCCGAAAAAGCCATCATACGCTTAAAGGACTCCTGCATCAGTGCAGAAAGTGTGCCTACTGTGATTGTAAGAGCAACCACTGCACTGAAAAGCCACCCAAACGGGTTCAATAAAGGTGTAAAGCAAGCTGAAAATAAACGATAGAAAGCTGCAAAAGCAGCAATCTTGGCTACAGTGGCCATAAGCGCAGTGTGTAACGTAGGTGAGCCATCATAGACATCAGGAGCCCAAAAATGAAATGGAGCAGCGCCAACTTTAAATAACATGGCAATTAAAATCAATGCCATGCCCGCGTAAAGCAAAGGAGTAGCGTTGTTGGAAGCAATGTAATCTCGTATTTCTACCACATCAAAAGAGCCGGTTTCCCCGTATAACAATGCTATGCCAAGCAATAACAATCCGGATGCGAAAGCGCCCATAAGAAAGTATTTCATCCCTGCTTCGTTGCTCCGTCTTTCGCGCTTATTGGCCGCTGCCATAATGTATAACGAAACCGACAACACTTCTATCCCAAGAAATAACATTGCCACATTGCCAAAGCTCACCATTGCAAGCCCGCCGGCGAGGATAAAAAGGATAAGTACAACATAGTCTGATATTTTCCCGGCCTCAGAGGCATAAAAGGTTTTACCTAGCAGCAACAGCAATACAGTAAGGGCCATAAGCAAAATGGAAAAAGAAAGCGAGAAGCCATCTGCCCTCAGCATGTTGTACAAAGCGGCTTCCCGAGCCGATTGATCGGTATCCCAGTCTTGTATGGTAAGCCCAATGATGATTAACAATCCAAATACTGCTGCAGGTAATATCCATCGGCGCAGATTAAATATTTCTGCGAGAAGGCAAGCTATACCAAGCGATGATGTGTAAATAAGCGCGTTCATAGATTAACTTTTTTTCTCCTAATATATTTGGCCAAACATCATTAATGTGACGTGATTGATGAACATTCTCATCTCAACGCTGCCTGCAAAATCGCATCTACAGCCGGCTCCGCAAGTTTCAAAATATAGTGAGGATAAATCCCACAAGCAAATATTACCAATACCAGCGGTAGGAATACTGCCTTTTCTGCCAGATTAAGATCTGCAAATACCGGTTGCGAAGGCTGAATGTTTCCGAGCATAACTCTCTGAAACATCCGAAGCATATACACTGCCCCCAAAACAACAGTAAGGCCCGCCACCAATGCAAGAACCGTATTATACTCATAAATTCCATACAGTAAAAGAAATTCGCCCACAAATGCATTTGTAGTGGGTAGCGCGACCGAAGCCAGAGTAATAATGAGAAAATAGGTTGTAAAATGAGGCGCAAAATTTCTTATCCCACCCATACGGGTAATGTGGTATGATGAAATGCGCCGATAAATAATTTCTCCAGCAAAAAACAAACCCACCACGTTAAATCCGTGCGCAATCATTTGAACAACGCTTCCCTGCAAACCTGCTTTTGAAAAAGTAAAAACACCTGCGGCAATCAACCCTACATGGGCAAATGATGAATAAGCAACAAGCCGCTTAATATTATCTTGTTTTATAGCTATCAGCGACCCGTACACTACTCCTATAACACAGAGAACAATAACAATAGGTGTCCAAAAGGCAACACCCTCGGGCACAACAGGCAACAACCAGCGCAGCATCGAATATATTCCCATTTTAAGCATAATGCCACTAAGCAACATTGAGCCTGCTGTGGGCGATTCGGTGTATGTTTCAGGTTGCCATGTATGGAAAGGGAAGACAGGTATTTTTATAGCAAAGGCTATGAAAAAAGCCCAGAACAACCACTTTTGCTCTTCTTCACTAAGATTCAAAGCATAAAGATCTTTTAAAGCAAAAGAGCCGGCTTTGAGGTACAAATAGATAAAACCAAAAAGCATAAAGAGCGAACCGGCCAACGTATAAATAAAAAATTTAAGAATAACTTTTGAGCGATATTCTCTTTGGCCATCTCCCCACAACCAGGCAATAAAAAATATAGGTATCAAGGCCAACTCCCAGAATATATAATATAGGAAACCGTCAGAAGCAGCAAATACCCCAATCAAAGCAAACTGCATAAAAAGTATCAGAGCATAAAAAACCCTCTCATTCTGCAAAGAGCGCGAAGACGATGCCAGAATAATTAAAGGAATAAGCGCATTCGTTAGCCCAATCATTAATATTCCGATTCCGTCTGCGATAAGCTGGAAGTTTATCTTGGGTTGGCTAATCCATGATGCTGAAAAGGCCAGAAGGCTAAAATCTGCCTCAGATGCAAGCTTTAGCCCCGTAGCTGCCAATACTAAGTTTAACAGCGAAATGAATAGCGCCACTTTAGATGCCAAACGATTTCCGCTTAACCAAGCTAATATGCTCCCTACCAGCGCTACACTTAGTATAACAAGTATCAGCATGTTATTTTATTATTCCTTTTATGTTTTCAATCTTAAATTTATTCAACCGACTTGCCAGACTATCCATCCCAATACCGCTGCTACAGCAAGCGCCATTACAATCAGATAAAATCCGGTGTTTCCTGTTTGTATGCGCCTGAACCAGCGCCCTTGGCGCTGTGTCATTCTACCCATTTGATTAACCATACCATCCAGCAACAAAATGTCAAATAATTCATACGCGGCAACAGATAAAGCCAGGACAGGTTTTACAAACAGCAATTCATAAATCTCATCCACATAATATTTGCGATATATAATTCGGGCGATGCCTCTTTCTTCTCCTTCGCGAGGTGGAAGAGTGTGTTGTTTTACAAATCTCACATAAGCAAAAACTATGCTTGCTAATGCCGCAAGGGCAGCAACGGCCATTAGAACCAATTCTGTTTGATGAGTAAGAGCGTGGCCGGAGTGAGTATTTTCCCCTGTAACAGGAGCAAGGAAGTGTTTAAGCCAATGACTGCCCCCAAGGGCTTCAGGTATGCCCATGATACCACCTATCAGGGCAAGCAAGGCAAGAATAATAAGTGGAACTGTCATGAGCGCTGGGCTTTCATGAAGATGATGCTGTTGTTCTTCTGTGCCCCGAAAGCCGTTAAAAAAAGTAAGAAAAACAAGGCGAAACATGTAAAAGGCCGTGAGCACAGAGGTTATAACTGCAACAATCCAAAGCCCTTTATTGTGGCTAAAAGCTGCGGCAAGCATCTCGTCTTTAGAAAAGAAACCACTGAAGGGCGGAATGCCTGCTATTGCCAAAGATGAGATGAGAAATGTAAGATATGTTACGGGCATCCATTTTTTTAGCCCACCCATGTTTCTAATATCTTGTTCACCATGCAGTGTATGGATCACAGAACCGCTTCCCAAAAACAGACATGCCTTAAAGAAAGCATGGGTTAAAACATGAAAAACAGCTGCCACATACGCTCCCGCACCAATAGCCATGAACATAAGGCCAAGCTGAGATACGGTTGAATATGCAAGCACCTTTTTTATATCATTTTGGAAAACCCCGATGGTAGCCGCAAAAATGGCAGTTGCTACTCCTACAATAGCTACAACATCCAATGCCAGCGGAGCTAAATCGTAAAGAAAAGCTGTCCTCACAAGCAAATAAATCCCTGCCGTTACCATGGTGGCTGCGTGGATAAGTGCAGATACAGGGGTTGGCCCAGCCATAGCATCGGGTAGCCAGGTGTAAAGAGGAATTTGAGCGCTCTTGCCAATAGCGCCAACAAAAAGCAAGATTGAGACTACCAGTGCGAGATCGCTGTTTATCCCTCCTTGCGAAGCCAGCGCTCTCAATTCCTTATAATCGAGTGTGCCGGTGTAAAACAATAACATAAACATGCCCAGCAGCAAGCCTAAATCGCCAATTCGATTCATTACAAAGGCTTTCTTGGCTGCATCGTTGTAACTGTCGTTCTTGTACCAAAATCCTATTAGCAGATAAGAACACAACCCAACGCCTTCCCAACCGATAAACGTGACCAGTATATTGCTGCCAAGCACCAGCAGCAACATGAAGAAAATAAACAAATTTAAGTATGCGAAGAAGCGGCTGAAATTTTCATCATCATGCATGTAACTGATAGAATACACGTGTATTAAAAATCCTATTCCGGTTACAATTAGTAGCCATAAGGAAGAAAGCTGATCGGCGTACAAACCGAAAGAAATGCGCACATTACCGAAACTAATCCAGTCGAAATAACGCTCTTCTACTGGTGAAGCTGAATCTGACAGAAACGAAAAGAAATATTTCAGCGAGAGAAAAAAAGCGCCCAAAACCACAACAGAACCTATCCACCCTGATACATTTTTAGGAAGTTTTTTTCCTACTACTCCGTTGATTAAAAATCCAATAAGAGGTAATAATATCAACAGTAACATCAGCAGATTATTCTTTTTGTTTTTTAAACCTTTTTAAATGCGTTCATCCATTATAGTTTTCTTTACCATCGCAGAGAATTCAATGCATCAATATCTATGCTTTGAATGTTGCGATAAATAGTAACCAAAATTGCCAGGCCTACGGCTACTTCAGCAGCAGCCACGGCCATGATAAAGAAAACAAAGACTTGTCCTGAAGTATCATTGTGATAGGCCGAAAAGGCCACAAGCAAAAGATTCACAGCGTTGAGCATCAACTCAATGCTCATAAACACCACAATAGCGTTGCGCCGAAGCAATACCCCAAACACGCCTATGCAAAACAGAATTGCGCTGAGGTAAAGGTAGTGATGCATAGGTACTGCATGAAAAATATGCAAGAACATCGTCATGATTCTTTTGGTTGTAATGCGTTTGCTGAATCTTTTTTAGCAATAAGCACCGCGCCAATCATGGCCGCAAGTAGCAGGATACTGGCAAATTCAAAAGGCAACAAGTATTCGTTCAGTAAGGTGTGCCCAAGAGATTTAACCAGACCTATGCCTCCATCCACATGTATGGGAGGAACAAAAGGCTCGGTTTTTTTAAAAGCTGCAATTAACACCAGCAATAAAAGTCCGGCAGCCAATACAGCCGCTATGCGTGCCAAAGCAGGCTTATGGGCCTCAGCTTCACGGTTCAGATTCATCATCATCAAAGTAAAAAGAAAGAGAACCATAATCGCACCGGCATAAACAATTATATGAACTATAGCAAGAAACTGTGCATTTAATAAAAGATAGTGTCCTGCCACGGCAAAAAAACATCCGATGAGATAAATAACGGAATAAATAGGATTTCGGGCTGTAACGGTCATCAGGCCACAAAAGACCGCGAGTGCCGATAGCAACAGAAAGATATAAAAAGTCATCTCAGATTACGAATTTTCGTTTTTGTGGCTTGTGTGTAATGGAAAAAACACTTGAATAATTGTTTGATTTTTCCGGCCACAATCTTAATTTTTATTCGCAAATCTTGTATCATTTTTTTTCCTCAAGAGGCATGAGCAATTTGTCTTTGCCATAGATGAATCCTTCGCGGAGGTAATCAGCCGGAGCTATATCCTGCGTAAGGAATATTGCTTCTTTCGGGCAAGCCTCTTCGCAAAGCCCGCAAAATATGCAACGAAGCATGTTTATTTCGTAAACGGCAGCATATTTTTCTTCACGGTAGAGGTGTTCTTCTCCGGGCTTGCGTTCGGCAGCAATCATAGTTATAGCTTCGGCAGGACAGCTAAGTGCGCAAAGGCCGCAAGCTGTACAACGCTCAGCACCATTTTCATCTCTCATCAATATGTGCCGGCCGCGATATACAGGTGAAAATTCGCGTTTCTGTTCAGGATATTGAATAGTAACTTTGGGTTTGAAAAAGTGTTTGATGGTTATACCCATGCCTTTAAGGATACCCGGAAGATAGAGCCTTTCTTTGAGGCTCATTTCTTTGTTAGAAACATCTTTTTTCCTGCCGCTGAGTGAAATTTGTTTGATAGACGTTGCCATAAACTTTTCCTTGATTTGTTTACGCTACTAGCTTTCTGTATTTGAATTTCTTCTCTAAGGTATCGCCCAAGCGCTGCTTTTTATTTTCTTCATACTCACTAAAAGAACCCTCGAAGAAATAAACCTGAGCATCGCCTTCAAATGCAAGAATGTGAGTACATACACGATCGAGGAACCATCGGTCGTGTGAAATGATAACCGCACATCCGGCGAAATTTTCCAAAGCTTCTTCAAGAGCTCTTATTGTATTAACATCGAGGTCGTTTGTTGGTTCATCGAGTAGCAACACATTTGCCTCTTCGCGTAAGGTTAGGGCAAGATGGAGGCGGTTTCGCTCTCCACCGGAAAGCACCTTGATTTTCTTCTGCTGGTCAGCGCCATTAAAGTTGAATCTAGAAACATATCCGCGGCTATTCATGCGTAATTTTCCCAATTCTATCCATTCATCTCCGTTGCTGATGGTTTCCCATACTGTTTTTTCAGGGTCCAATTGCGCGTGAGACTGGTCCACATAAGCAATTTTAACTGTTTCGCCTATTTCAAAATGGCCACTGTCTGGCTTTTCCTGGCCTATAATAAGTCGAAACAAGGTAGTCTTTCCGGCTCCATTCGGGCCAATTACTCCCACTATGCCCCCTTGAGGAAGGCTGAAGTTAAGATTTTCAAACAGAAGTTTATTTCCGTAACTTTTACTCACATTTTTAGCTTCGATCACTTTAGCGCCTAAACGTGGGCCGGGAGGAATATATATTTCGAGTTTCTCTTCTTTTTGTTTCACATCCTCCTGAAGCATTTTTTCGTAATTAGCAATGCGCGCTTTGCTTTTTGCCTGGCGGGCTTTGGGCGACTGGCGAATCCATTCCAACTCGCGCTGAAGGGCTTTTTGGCGCTTCGTTTCGGCCTTCTCCTCCTGCTCTAATCTCTTTGCCTTTTGCTCCAGCCATGAAGAGTAGTTCCCTTTCCATGGAATACCTTCACCGCGGTCTAGTTCCAGAATCCAACCTGCAACATTATCAAGAAAATAGCGGTCGTGTGTAATACATATTACAGTGCCTTTGTATTGTTCGAGATGATGCTCCAGCCACAAGATGGATTCGGCATCGAGGTGGTTAGTTGGCTCATCGAGAAGCAACACATCAGGCTCCTGAAGCAAGAGACGGCACAGCGCCACACGCCGGCGCTCGCCTCCCGAAAGATTTTTCACTAAAGCCTCTGGTTCAGGGCAACGCAAAGCATCCATGGCACGTTCAAGCACACTATCTATTTCCCATGCATTGGCGGCATCAATTTTGTCCTGTAATACCCCCTGTCTTTCAAGAAGCTTATTCATCTCCTCATCGCTAAGTGGCTCGGCAAACTTTTCACTAATCTCGTTGAACTCGCGCAGCATGTCAAAGATTTCCTTTTTTCCCTCGCGGACAATTTCTATCACCGTTTTTGATTCGTCCAAAGTTGGCTCTTGCTCCAAATAACCAACAGTAAAGTCTTTAGTGCTTTCTATTTTACCCTGATAGCTCTGGTCAATCCCTGCGATAATCTTCATCAGGGTAGATTTACCGGAACCATTTGGGCCGATGATACCAATCTTTGCTCCGTAAAAGAAGGATAAATATATGTCTTTTAGAATCTGACGATTGGGGGGAATCACCTTACTCACTCCTGTCATCGAAAAAATAATCCTCTGAGCGCTTTCGGCCATATTTCTATTTGAAAGGCTAAATTAACACAAGTAACTTAAGCCCAAAGAAATAAGGCGTAAACTTTATTAACTCTTAAGAAATTATTTCTTTATACCCTTTACCAAGATAAAAGCAATCTAAAAGCTCTTAGATTATCTATTGTCAGAAATCTTAAATATGTAGAATGCAATTTCCCGGGCAAACCGGAAAAAATTCGAAATAACCGGGTTTAGAGTATTTATAATACTATTCTTTAATTATAGTCTTGCTGATAACGTTTTCATTTATGGTACATCTAACTACATAAAGGCCGGAGCGCCAATCAGATGTTTCGACAGGTATGTTGCTTAATCCTTCCGTAAGGATAAGCCTGGTTTCAAAAACGCGCTTGCCTTCTAAGTTGTAGATTTCGATGTATGCATCAGCAGCAGGCTCTAAAAGATTTAATTCAAGTATAGCCTGATTGCCAAAAGGATTTGGAAATGCGTTTAATTTAAGGATACTTGCTTCAGAGGTTATATCTGTTTCTGAGTATTCATCTTCTTTCTTGGCATTACCACAACTATGCAAACGCTCTGCTAACTGATTAGATGTATTTATGCGATTTACAAATAATTGCCCTTGAGCAGCATCATTCTTGAGATAAAAATTCAGAAAAGGCAGCAAGAAAGAGGAAGTTAAATTCAGTTGTTGTGTGCGCGTCAAACCATTAAGCTGAGGGAGCAAAGACGTTTCACCCGTATGGCAATTGAGATTAAAATCGTTGAACTGGCAATGGTAGCCGCCCCTAAGATTTAAATATGTTTTGCATGAAGACGCTAACGCTTGGTACAACGGTCGGGCTTCTGTAGAAGGAGGCGCAACCTTGTCGAAACTTCCTGTAATGACCAAGAAAGGCTCTGTGATTCCGGCAGCGTCTGTAAACATATTTCCATTACCCATACCATTAGCAGGGCTGAAATTGAAGTAAGCATTGATGGGCACTGTCTGATATTTATCGCTCAAGACCGTAGCTTTGCCACCCATGGAATGCCCCCCTACAGCAGTTGCATTGGCTATCCGCCCAAAGAAACGGGAACTGGGCCGCGTACGCTCTGCCTGCATGCGTGCCGCAACAATGGCAAGATCCCTGGCAAAATCATCATGATTAGGGAGAATTTCTCCTTCGGTGCGTGGTAGGGCCACAATAAAACCTTGTCTTGCTAAAGAAGTATATAACCACTCATATGCATCCCAACGCATCACAAAGCCATGACCAAAAACAACTACCGGAAATTGGCCGTTGGCCACCGGGACATTTGACCCCGATATGGTTGCAGGATAATAAATTTCTGTGAGAATCTGGCGCCCGGGACCCCCACCGAAACCAAAACCACCAGAACGAGATGGATCATTGAATACAATGGTGGTGTGGCCCACTTGTTGTGCGTGAATTATTAGAACAGATAGAGACAATGTAAGGGAGAGAAGATAGTTTTTCATTTTTTCAATAATTGTTACATGAAATTAACAATATTTCCTAAAAGAGGTTTGGATAAAATATTCAGCAAGTCAAGAATAAGAGGTTTAACTCATTAATATCCACAGCTTAAAACTCGTATTGCTTATACGCAATATTCATTCTTGCCCCTATGCCAAAATAGTATGTTTTTTCATCGCGTTGATTCAGCTTACTGTCTTTGTTGCGATAAAGAAATTGTGCATCTACATATATATTATGCCACGGCTGATAGGTGAGCATTATGTCGAAGTAATTTTGTTTGGCTCTTGCACCTTGTGCGATCTTATTTTCATAGACACCACGCACGGTTTCTGCTGTGGTATTTCGCAAGATATTGCCGCCGAAGTGGGTAAGAAGCCCGCTGGCAGCGTCCGTGCTATCTTCGCCATAAGTGCTGTGGATGTATTTCAAAGAAAGCTGAAGATTTTTTAGAATGCGATAACGGCCAATAGCGGCAAATTCATAAAAGTTGGCACCAAGCGGATGCGCAAGCGGTTGATTATAATGCGTGTAATTTGCTGTAACGTTATCTCCTAAATTATGCGTGTAAATAAAAGGCCTGGCCATATTCCATTCTGCCTGCAGATCTAGGTTTGGGACTAAATCTATGTATTTGGCGCCCAGTTGCCAGGCAAATTTATTTGCCCACCACCCTTTGTTTTGAACTATCTCTCTTAGATTGAACTCATCAAGAATGAATTGAGAATACACTTGCAAGTGGTTAAATGCATTCGCCTTGATATCAAAGCCGATAAGAGCATTATCCGGCGAGCCAAGCGATTGCTCTATGGCACGATAAAAAATAACCGGATTGAGATAATGCAGCTCGAAATGGTTTCTGCGGTTAAAAATTACACCTTCAAAAAAACCTATGTCAAGAAAATGCGCTACATTAAGATTTAGGTGATGAAAGGCGGCATATTTTTTAGGTAATTCTCTGTCAGCCCCTCTTTTGTACTGGTTAATCAACTCTGCCCATATTGTTTGATAATTAAAGCGCCAAACTTTCAGATTCATCTTTAGGAAAAGAAATGGGGCAGCAAAGTCGCTCAGATAAAAGGAACGAAAGCCATTGCCTATAAAATGCCTGTCGTATCCGAATTGAAGCGAGATATATCTTAATACGTTCACATCAATATATCCGCGTGGCTCAAAGTAGTCAATACCTGTTCGTCGGAACTCTTTCCAGTAGCCGTTTCCGGGTATATAATCAAACTCAGTAATTCTACGTTGTACATATCTGGGCGGACGTGTTTGATTTTCGGTGATGAAGAAGTAAAAGCCTACTCTTTGGCGGATATTAAAACGCAGCTCAAGCCCACGGGTATTAACGAACAAAATTTCTTTATTTCCGCTTTCTCCTGCTACCCTGAAAGCGAGGATAGGATTTATTTTTAGGCTGAAATCCTTTTTTACGTTCACATGAAAGAGGCTTGCCGGCTCGCGGTAAAATTTCCACAGCGGCCATGAGGTTCGGCTTTGTAAACTATCAAGCCACTCACTATTTTCATCAACCAGATATTGCAGTTCAAACTTTTGCCTTTTATTAAATGGCAAATTGGAAAGCAACATCGTTTCCGCTATTTCGGCTGCTGTTTTTCGTTGATAAGGCTTTACAGACGTATGAGGAATAGGCAATAATCTTCCATAACGAATGTCTAAGCGATCTATAATATGATACGCATCGCTGCCCAATGGAATATAAGTTCCCTGTGCAAAAAATTGTACTGATGTTAACGAAAATACGAATACAAAGAGGCTACAATAATGCCATTTCATGCGGTAAAAAAAAGAAATTCTGTTAAGGGGGAGGAAAAAAAGCAATGTATAGTCTTATGTTTTTCAGCCTTGTAAAATATTTTTGCACGTTATTAAAATTGTTTTAAGTTCTTTAGAAATTATATTTACAAGAGATTTTAGCCTATGAAATGGATAGACTTGAAATTTCTTGTAGAGTCAAATGTTTTTGGAGTATGCACACAGTTAGGTGAATATTTAGGTATGCCTATTAAAAATATTCGCCTGTTTTTTATTTACACAAGTTGCCTTACTGTAGGTTCACCTTTCATCATTTACATGATTTTAGCATTTTGGATAAAGATGCGCGATTATGTTCGCAGAAGCAGGAATCCCGTATGGGATTATTGAGCATAAGATAAAACGAATGCATGGCATCGACAGAAGCGGTTCCAACTGCGCCTCTGAAAAGGCTTTTTTCTTTGATTGATCTGGAAAACCAGCAGATCAGATATATATATTTCTATGCAATTCTAAGCGGCATCATTTCTTTGTCACTTCCTCTTGGCATTCAGGCAATCATCAACCTATTGTTCGGAGGCAGCATATCTACTTCTTTAGTTATTCTCATTATTGTAGTGGTTCTGGGAGTAATATTCAACGGAGCTTTGCAGATTATGCAAATGCGGGTAAACGAAAGAATACAGCAACGCATTTTTACCCGTTATTCTATGCAATTTGCCTATCAGTTGCCCAGAATGAAACTCGAAGCCATAGACGATTACTATTTGCCCGAGCTGGTCAATCGTTTTTTCGATACTGCTTCGTTGCAAAAGGGAATCAGTAAACTTTTGCTGGAATTCCCTGCTGCGTTGCTTCAAATGATTTTTGGCATGTTACTATTGTCGCTGTACAATCCTTTCTTTATACTACTTGCTGTTTTTCTGGTCGGGCTAATGTATCTGATATTCAGGCTTACCGGTCCGCGTGGCCTCTCAACCAGCCTTGAGGAATCTGACTATAAATACGCTGTAGGTTATTGGCTTGAAGAAGTAGCCCGAACACTCAAGACAATCAAATTTATGGGCATGCTCGACTATCCCATGCGGAGAACAGACGACCTGGTATCTGGTTATCTCGATGCACGGGAAAAGCACTTTCAGGTGTTAGTGACTCAATATCGTTGGTTTATATTTTTTAAAGTGTCTATCACAGCCAGCCTGCTTATATTGGGAAGCTTCTTGTTTATTCAACAAGAAATTAACCTCGGACAATTTATCGCTGCCGAGATTGTGATATTATCTATTATGAGTTCAGTAGAAAAAATCATTATATCCCTGGAAAGCATATATGATACGCTAACATCTATTGAAAAAATAGGGAAGGTGTTGGACAAACCCATGGAACGCACCGGTGGGGTTAATATAGATGAGGTTAGTAAAGAATGGGGTATAGCTATCAAAATGGAAACCTTTAGTTTTCGTTATCCTGATGGTTCTAAAGATGTTTTGAAAAATATAAATCTGGAGATAAAATCCGGGGAAAAAGTATGCATATTCGGCTCAGAAGGGTCGGGAAAAACCACATTGCTCAGGATTTTCTCGGGCGCCTATACCAACTACAAGGGAGTCTTAACATTTAACGATATTCCGCTAGGCAACTACGACCTGAATCATCTTCGCACACATATTGGCGTAAATTTTTCAACATTTGACTTGTTTTCGGGAACACTAAAAGACAACCTCACCCTTGGAGATGATTCCATACCACTCGACCTCATCATAAAGACCTCCAAAGAATTCGGACTTCTTGATTTTATACAAAACCACCCCGATGGATTAAATCAAAATATTGACTCCACAGGAAAAAAACTGTCGCGCAACATTGTCAGCAAAATTCTGTTGGTGCGAGCACTGCTTACTATTCCGCGTTTATTATTACTGGAGGATTGCTGGCAGTCGCTCGAATTGGATGAACAGGAGAAAATTGTGGAGCGCCTCACATCAAAAGAAAAGAACTATACCATGGTAGCGGTAACCAACGATCCCGCCTTTGCTGCACGTTGTGACAAAATAATGTTATTGGATAAAGGCGAACTTATTGCTTTTGGGACTTTTGAAGAAGTGAGCAAAATGGACATTTATAAAAAACTTTTTAAACACTTTAGTTTATAACAGTGCATGTGGGTTCATAAAGATACAGACGATACCATTGCTGCGAAAAGACAATTTAAGTCTTTTCAGAAATCGTTCAGGCCAACCAATGAAAAAAAGCGCCAGACGGTACTACGTAATGTGTTTATCGTTGCTTTTTTAACGCTTTTCTTGCCATGGACGCAAAACATACGTGCTCCCGGCAAAGTTACCACGCTAAGGCCTCAGCAGAGACCACAGGAATTGAACTCAATTATTGCAGGGAGAATAGAAAAATGGTATGTGCGCGAAGGCGATATGGTAAAGGCCGGCGATACTATTATTAAAATTACAGAAATCAAAGAAGAATACCTTGACCCCGAACTTATTGCCCGAACAGGAGAACAATTGGCAGCAAAAGAAGCAACCGTTGAAAATTACCGATCTAAAGCAATAGCCATAGATCAACAATTGAAAGCGCTCTATGACGCGAGGGATTTCAAACTATCGCAGATACGCCTGAAAATACAACAAGCCGAGTTTTATGTCCAAAGCGATAGCATGGCGTTGCTTGCAGCAATAAATGACCTCAATATAGCTCAAGCCCAATTTACACGCCAAAAAGAACTTTATGAGGCCGGACTGAAATCGCTAACAGAGCTTGAACAAAGAAATCAGGCTCTGCAAAACGCCCAAGCAAGAAAAGTGGCTGCTGAAAACAAGTTCCTTGCCTCCAAAAACGAACTGATGAATGCGCGAATAGAGCTGAACACAACTGAAAGAGAATACAGCGAGAAAATCTCTAAAGCGATGAGCGAAAAATTTGCTGCTTTAAGCAATGTTGCTTCCGGAGAAGGCGATATTGCCAAGCTTAGGAATCTCTATAAAAACTACTCCATCCGCAGCGGCTTCTATTACATTACTGCTCCGCAAAGTGGCCAGATTACCAAAACTATCAAAGCAGGTATTGGAGAAATTGTAAAAGAAGGTGAAATGCTGGTGCAAATCACACCTAAAGATTTTGAATATGCTGTTGAAATGTATGTATCACCAATGGACCTCCCATTAATTCATGTAGGGGAAAAGGTACGATTCCAGTTTGACGGTTTCCCCGCCATAGTGTTTAGCGGTTGGCCAAATGCCAGCGTGGGAACTTTTGGTGGCATTATTGTTGCTGTTGATAACAATATTAGCGAAAACGGTAAATTTCGCGTTTTAGTAGCACAGGACCCTAACGATACTCCCTGGCCTAAGTCGCTGCGACTGGGCGGAGGGGCTGTTGGTTTTGCGCTCCTTAATACTGTTTTCCTCGGCTACGAACTATGGCGGCAGTTCAACGGTTTCCCTCCAGATTTTTATGAACCATCGTCAGCAAAAAATTCAAAAGATAAGAAAGGCTGATGTCGCGCTTACTCATTAGTTTGATTTTCCCTTTGCGCATAGCAGCCGCTGCTCAGGTTAGTTTATTTCATTTTACAATAATTCTCAATACAAAGTGGCGTTTTATTACATTGGTATTGATCCTACTTTATAGTGGAAATATCCGATCTCAGACAAATGACAAAATCCTCTCTCAGCAAGAGTTCATCAGCTTAGTACTTATGTATCATCCGATGGCTAAACAGGCTGATATTATCGCGGAGCAAGGTAAAGCAGAGCTAACCGTTGCCAGAGGAGGATTTGACCCTACGATTCAGGCGGACTTTATAAGAAAATCTTTTGATGGCACTAACTATTTTTCTTTGTTCGAGAGTGAGCTCAAGATACCAGCCTGGTTTGCTGATGTAAAGGCCGGATACGATTACTATTACGGAAGCTTTATAAACCCGGAAAACAAGATACCAGCCGAAGGGCAGAGCTTTGCCGGCATTTCTCTTCCGCTGCTTCGCGACCTCATAACAGATAAAAAACGTACAGCTCTGCGTCAGGCCAGACTTTTCAGAGATGCCAGCGTACAGGAGCGCATATTGATGCTTAACGATCTTTTATTCGATGCAATTCAAGCGTATTATGAATGGTTATACGACTACAACTCAGTTAAAGTATATGAAAACGCTGTGAAACTTGCTCAGGACAGACTAGAGTTCACAAGAAAATCAGTGATTTTTGGTGACAGGCCTGCTATAGACACAGTAGAAGCTTTAACACAACTTCAATTGCGTTTATACGAACTTAACGATGCCAGGACAAACCTTCGCAACGCGTTACTTAATCTTTCCAACTACATGTGGACAGAAAGCGGTGTGCCGCTGGTTTTTGACTCAACTATTTCTCCTGCGCCGATACCAAACGACTGGCTTGAACAAAGCATAACCATGCAACAGGCAGAGGAGCTTGTGGCCAACGCTCGAAGCTCTCATCCTCTGGTGCTTTTTTATAATTATAAGTTGTTATACGCAAAAGCAGAGCGGCTGTTAAAAGCTCAAAGTATCCTTCCTCGACTCAATGCAAGTTATTTCCTGCTATCCAGAGAGATCGACTTTTATCGCAACCCCGAGTTTACTGCAATGCGAAACAACTATAAACTTGGGCTTTCATTTTCCATGCCTCTATCTTTTACCTTTAAAAGAGTATAATTAAAACTGCAAAAAAAAAAAGTGCAGCAAGCAGAATATACCCTAAACCTTAAACGACTGGAAGTAACAAACAAGATTAAATCATACTTCAACGACCTAATAAATCTTCAGGCTCAGAACCGCCTCACTGCAGATATGCTGTTTAATTATCGTAGATTGCTTGTTGGAGAGGAACAGCGCTTCCGTGCAGGGGAAAGTTCTCTTTTTGTAGTAAATGCCAGAGAAAACAAGGTGATTGAAACAGAGCTGAAACTATTAGAAACGCAAATGAAGTTTTTTAAAACTGACGCTGCACTTCGCTGGACGGCAGGGACATTATATTCTGCGTATGCGAAATAAATTCAACCCGATATTCCTCTTATTATTTATTACTCATTCTACCTGTTTCGCTCAACCATGGTATCACCATACTACAGTTTATCAAGTTTACCCTCGCTCATTCTACGATTCAAACGGAGATGGTATTGGAGATATTAAAGGAATCATATCAAAACTGGATTATATACAGTCTCTCGGCTTCGAAACAATTTGGTGCTCACCATTTTTCTCCAGCCCTCAAAAGGATTTCGGATACGATATTTCTGATTACTTAAACATTGCCCCGGAATACGGAACGCTGAATGATATTGAAGATTTGATTAATGAGGTTCATCGAAGAGGTATGAAAATTGTCTTCGACCTTGTAATGAATCACACCTCTGACGAACATGAGTGGTTTAAAAAAGATATTGAAAGAAAAAATGATAAAGATTTTTATGTGTGGCTCGACAAACCCAATAATTGGAAAAATATGCTGGGCAAAAAGGGCTGGCATTTCTCCCCTGAGAGGAAGCAATACTATTGGGCAAGTTTTTTGAAGTTTCAACCCGATTTGAATTACAGAAATCCTGAGGTGAAAGCTAAGATGTTTGACGTGGTGCGTTATTGGCTGTCCAAAGGAATAGATGGATTCAGGCTGGATATTTTCGGCTCCATATTTGAAGACTCTCTTTTCAGAAATAATCCACATTCATGTCGCTTAATCTCTTCTGATGCAAACACAGAGCGCTTTTTTCAGAAGCCTCAATACACCCTCAATCTGCCTGAAAGCATACAATTTGCAAAAGAGCTTCGCAAGGTTACTGATGAATTCGGAAATAAAATGCTTCTTGGAGAAGTTACAGGGGATAGAAAGACAATAAGAAGTTTTCTTGGTGAGGATAAAAATGACGGATTGGGCCTGGTATTCAACTTTGAAATGTTGAGATTTAAATTTTCAGCAAAATATTTCAGAAACCTTATAGCCAACATCGAAAAAGATTTTGCAGCTCCTTATATGCCTGTTTATGTCTTTAGCAATCACGACCGGAGAAGAAGCCTCACACGCCTTAATAAAGATATAACAAAAGCAGAGTTATTACATACCCTGCAACTTACCGTTCGAGGCGTACCTTGTGTATATTACGGTGAAGAGATTGGTATGACTGATGTGCGTATGCCCTATCGCAAAGCCTTGGACCCGATACCACATTTATATAAACATATGCCTCGTTTCATCATAGACTGGGGTGGAGAAACTTTAAACAGAGATGAAGTAAGAACACCTATGCAATGGGATACTTCAGTTAATGCCGGATTTTCATCGGCTGCGCATACCTGGCTTCCGGTTGGCAAAAACTATCGCTCTGTAAATGTTATGGCTCAAAGTGCAGATAGCAGCTCGTTGTTTAATACTTTCAAAAAGCTTCTTGAGCTAAGAAAAAAATATAATGCTTTGAAAAGAGGCAGTATGGAAATTTTAGATGATAAGCAATATAGCTCGAATAAACTATTAGCCTACAAAAGAACTTTTGAAGATGAAAAAATTTTAGTGCTACTATATTTTGGCAGAAAAAAATTCAAAATTCCGATATCTCAAAACCACGAAGTATTGTTTACCGGCAACGCTAAAATTGAAAATGAAAACACCATATGTTTTGAAAATTATGGAAGCGCTGTTATTAAGCTTAAATGACCAGTGTAACATGAATTAGAAATAAGGAATCATTATGGTTACATATATTGCGTTAATAAAGATACTGCAAAATAAATCTGCCCAATGCCTTTGTACATATCGTTAAAGAAGCAACTTACAGTCGGATTTTTGACTTTGTTCGGAGTGCTGCTTCTGTATGCGCTTGTACCAGGCTATCGTTGGGCTGTAGAGGAAATAGGGTTCAAAAATTACAACTTCATAAAAAAAATCGAAGCTAAAAGAAAAAGGGAAGGCCTTCCTCCCTTAAGCGTACATGAAAAACGCTCTTTGAAAATGGAGGGATATTATTATCTGCAACTCATGCAATCTGCAACTCCTTTAGATGCGGTGATTCTACTTCCTCCGCGAAGTCTCACAGAGGGTACGCGCCACGAATTTCTGCATTCCAGCGAATGGGTCTCGTATTTTGTTTATCCGCGCCTTTGCATTGGTTATGATGAGCGCCACAAAAACCCGGAATTATTTTCCCGAATCACGCATGTTGCCATTGTAAAAGGCTGGGGGTACCAGTTTTTAAAATATGAGGTTCAAAATAAAGAGGAAGAAGCTGTGATGCCGGTAGAGAAGAATGAAGAAAAGTAACGATTTTTAATTTTCTGATGTGATGGTGATAGAGTTTTATAAAGTATTAACTCTAGTTTAATTGTTATTGAACTGCTTTCTGATAAATGTAATTATGCCAAAACTACAAACCACAATTAGAACATCCATTTAATAAATAAGAACTGGATTAATAAAATAATATTAATCTATTAACTACAACCAAATCATAATCTTTCATATCGCAGTACTGGTTGATATTTTTACATTTTGATTATAATAAATTCAAGAATACAAAATGTAAGCATGATTGGCGACAGCTTTAACCAAAAATATCCCGATGAATTCATAGATTATTTAAGCGCTTTTTTGACAGAAAATAGGGCAAGACAATTTCAGCAAGTGCTGACATACAGAACCAGTCATATTAGTATTCTAACAGAGTATCTATATGATGAACAAAATCTTTACGCCATTGTGCGAACTGCTGAGTGCCTGGGTGTGCAACATATACATGTTTTAGAACAACAAGAGCGACTGAAACCCGCAAAAAAAGTTTCGAGGGGTTCTCACAAGTGGTTATCAATACATCATCATTTTTATACTGAGGATTGTGTTGATGAGCTTTTCAATTCGTTTAAAAAAGCGGGTTATTATCTTGCTGCCGCGGAGCCCGGACAAGGAGGCTATCTCCCTGAAAACATTCCCCTTGAAAAGCCCTTATTATTAATATTTGGCAAAGAGCACACAGGTCTTAGCCAAAAAGCCAAAGAGGCTGCTAACTACTTTTTACAAATCCCTATTTATGGCTTAACCGAAAGCTATAATGTTTCTGTAGCAGCAGCGATTTGCTTGTACAGTATTATACAAAGGCTTCACAACTCAAACATTCACTGGCAGCTTGATGATAAGGAAAAGAAATTTTTATGGCATAAATGGATTTTGAAAACTGTAAGAAATCCGGAGTTACATTACAAAAGATGGCTTTCGGAAAAATCAACGCAAAACCAGTAGTTGAATAAAAAACTAATATGTAATTGTTCTGTTATCTAGACCCTCCTCATGTTTTGTGCGTGAAATAATGCAGCATAAAGTCCGTTTTTATTCATTAGTTCTTGATGAGTACCTCTTTCTATTATAGCACCACTTTTCATTACAAGAATTTGATCAAATTCAGCAAGCAAGTGAACTCTATGCGTAATAAGCAGCAAGGTTTTACCATCTGAGGCGTACATTATTTGTTGCTGAATTCGCTTCTCAGTTGTTACATCTACTGCACTTAGGCAGTCATCGAGAATAAGCATTTTGGGATTTCTTGCCAAAGCGCGAGCCAAACTTAATCGTTGCTTTTGTCCACCACTGAGCGTTACTCCCCTCTCTCCTATTATGGTTTTATAACCCTTGTTAAATCTCTCTATATCCTCGTTTACAGCTGCCTGCAGGGCAGTTGATTTAATCTGACTTTCTTCAATATTTTTCAACCCAAAAGCGATATTCTCCTCCACGGTATCTGAGAATAAAAAAACATCCTGAGGCACATATCCAATCTGTCTGCGCAAATCCTGAAGATTCCAGTTTTTAATATTGATATCATCAATGAGAATCTCTCCGCTGCTAACATCGTACATACGCATGATTAACTCAGCCAATGTTGTCTTTCCTGAACCTGTTGGCCCAACAATTGCCCAACGCTGCCCAGCCTGAATAGTAAATGAGATATTTTTTAAAGCCTCTAAGCCGGAATCGGGATATACAAAACTTACGTTCCTGAATTCAATCTTTCCCTTAATTTCTTTTTTTATTCCTTGCGTGTTGCCCGTTAGGGGTTGCGCATTCATTAGTGTATTTATTCGCCCCATCGAAACCGCAGCGCGCTGCACTAAAGAGGCTACCCACCCCAGCGAACTTACCGGCCACATCAACATATTTACATACATTATAAATTCTGCGAGATTACCCGCCGAAATTTCCCCGTTACCTACTTTTAGGCCCCCTACGTAAATTGTTATTAAAAGACTCAGACCAATCATAAGGTTCATTGTAGGAAAGTAAAATGCATCTATTTTAGCCATACTAAGATTGTGGGCTCTATATAACTTTCCTTCTTTTTCGAAATTTTTGATGATATCAGATTCGCGCGCATAAGACTGAATTACTCGTATTCCCGAAAAGACTTGTTGCGCAAAGGTGGTAAGGTCAGAGAGTTTCTCCTGAACCAGAGTAGCGCTTTTTTCTATCGAATCATTGATAAAATATATTAATACCGACAACACAGGAAGAGGCAAAAGTGCAACAGCAGTGAGTTGCATGTTGGTGTTTGCCATAAAAAAAATGGCGAAAGCAATAGTGAAAAATAAATTCACCGAATACATAAGGGCTGGGCCTATAAACATTCTTACCCTTGAAACATCTTCTGTAATGCGATTCATCAGGTCGCCGGTATTGTTACGCTTGTAAAAGGAAGTATCTAATCGCTGAAAATGATTGTACAGATCGTTTTTAATGTCATATTCCACATAGCGACTTACAACTATTATTGTTTGCCGCATCATAAAAGTGAAAAATCCTTCCAATATGGCAATGCCAAGATAGGTAATAAAGAAATAAAATAGCTTGCGCAACGGGCCGGATTCAGATAACTCCTCTAAGACTAAATCGGTACGAGGTTGGAGTTGAATGAATCGAACCACTTCATCAATAGCCTGGCCTACTATTTTAGGATTATATGTTCTGAAAGCATTTGCAGCTATTACAAACAAAATGCCGGCAAGAATACGCAGCTTGTATCTGGCAAAATATTTACCTAATGATAGTAATGACTTCAAACCACATGCAATTATAGTCAATAAGCAACCATCAAATAAAGAAACTAACTTAAATTATATTTCTATAAAAGCAGCCCAGCAAGCAAGGGCAGGAACAGAAATATAAAACGCATCTTCATCTACATCAAAGGTAGGAGTATGCAAAGCATAATTAGTTTTTTTGTGATTGTTACCGGTGCCGATTCTCATAAAAAAGGCGGGAATATGATGAGAGTAGTAAGCAAAATCTTCCGAACCCATTCTAGGAGGCACTTTAATGATGCGATCGCCTCCTATAAATTTTGAAATAAGTTGTATGCTTTTATGAGTAAGTATTTCATCGTTAATTAAAACAGGATAGCCTTGTTTGATATCCACCAGCGCTTGTGCTCCGTTGCTAGAAGTAACATTTTCAACCACAGAACAAATTTTTTTTTGAACCTCAAAGCGTAGGGTCTCCTTAAAACAGCGAAGCGTACCTGCTATTTCAACTTTATCGGGCACAATGTTGGTTGCACCTTTGCCTTCTATTTTTCCAAAATTTAGTACTATCGGTACAGAAAAATCAGTAACATTTTTCAGGCTAGCAAGTACATCGGCTGCAACAAATAAAGGATTGACAAGTTTTTCTGCCATGGCTGCATGCCCCCCTTTTCCAATAATAGTAATGTATATCTCATCGCTGGATGCCATAAAAGCGCCCGGACAAGAACCAATCTTACCTGTTTCTATTTCCGGAGAAACATGTAGTCCGGCTATTGCCGATGGTAAAGGAGGAATCGAAAGAACTCCTTCATCTATCATCGCTTTTGCTCCACTAGGTACTCTTTCCTCGCTTGGCTGAAAAATAAATTTGATCGTGCCCTTCCATTCTGTTTTTTTTTGCGAGAGCAGAGAAGCTACTCCCAATAAGTTAGCAGTATGAAAATCATGCCCGCAGGCGTGCATTACACCGCGATTCGTGGAAGCATACTCACAAATATTTTTTTCCTCAATCGGCAAGGCATCCATATCTGCACGCAGGGCAACACAGCGAGATTTAGGCTCCAGCCCGCTTAGCAAACCAACTACACCATAACCGCCTACTCCGGTCTGCACTTCCAGCCCAAAGCTTTTCAACTTATCTGCTACAAATTTAGCCGTCTCCTTCTCCTCGCCGGAGAGTTCTGGATGCGCGTGAAGATGTCTTCTCCATGAAACTATTTGTTCAAAAAGAGCAGTGGGTAATGCAAAGCTGCCGAGCACAACTCAATGTATTTTTATTCGGTCCTTCACAATAAATGCGCCGGGATATATTTTTATAACTTCCTGAAGAAAAGCAGTCGCCTCCAACCGGGTCCGGAAATCGCCAAGACGCAGCTTGTAATTAGGTTGATCGTATTCAATATAGGAAGGAACCTCTTCAAATTCTTTATAAAGTTTGGCTTTAGCACGATAGGCTTCCTCTCGATCGCTGGTGTATGTAATTTGTATGCGGTAGCCCTCTTCCGCCTGTACTGTTTCGCGATACCGAAGATAGGCTTTAACCAACGAAGCTATTTCATCAGGTTCTTCCATCCTTACCTGAGAAAAAATATGAATCGGCAAAAAGAAAATTGCAAATAACAAATAGGGCCTAAGAGTTTTTACAACCAGCTTCATGTTACAAAGGTTATTAAAAACAACTTTTATGAAGTAACAATTTCAACACCCTTGGAAGTACCAATGCGGTCTGCACCAGCTTTTATAAGTAATTCGGCAAATTCGCGAGTTCTTATTCCTCCGCTCGCTTTTATTTTAATAGCCTTGGGCAGTATTTTTCTCAAAAAACGCACGTCTTCTTCAGTAGCTCCCTTTTCTACGAAGCCGGTCGATGTCTTCACAAAATCCACATTCAAATCAGCACATATCTTGCAGGCCACTTCTATTTCCTGCTTAGTCAAAATTCCTGTTTCAAGAATTACTTTCAACTTGCCGCCTCTCAATTGAATGATAGTAGCCGCGCTGGTCAATTCATTTTTCAAGTAATTTAAATCGTTGGCCTTAAGGGCAAGTAGATTAATAACCATATCAATTTCATTTGCTCCTTCATCTATTGCGCGGCGAGCTTCTTCTACCTTGGCAGGCGTATGCGCATAACCCAATGGAAATCCTACTACAGTTGCTATTTTTACTGGTGTATCGCGAAGCCAAAGCTTGCATTTTCTCACAAAGTAGGGCGGAATGCATACTGCATAAAAACCGTAGCGCTTAGCCTCATTGCACAACTGTTCGATTTCGTTTTCTGTGCAATCGGCCCTGAGCAGGGTATGATCTATGTACGAGGCAAGGTTCAAATGTTATTTTTTTTGCAATATAACAAGATGCCCACTGATTCAAAATAAAATCAAATCATAAATCACGCAAGTCGTTAATGTATGTTTTTCACATGAGAACAGTAACCGCTTTTTCGATTAAAAAATACCAATAACAAAAGTACTTAGTATGCTCTGGAAGTCTTTTTTTCCACATAGTTCATAAACGCTTTGTTAGCTACTTTGTTACCTCCGGGGGTGGGATAGTCGCCCGTAAAATACCAGTCTCCTTTATGATTAGGGCACGCTTTGTGAAGGTTTTCAACTTTTTGATATATAATTTGCACATCAGCAAAAATCCTGTTTGGCTTCACAATCTCAGAAATCTTGGCACTTATTTGTTCGTCGGTGTAAAGGGCATAGAGTTTTTTTACGTGGTTCGGAACAAGATGCGAAGGCTTTTCATCGTCCTGCAAGCATTGGCGATACACCTCCTCGATCATTTTTTCATTACCATCTTCTTTCAAAAGTTCCACCAAAGCCCTGAAAGCAACAAAATCTTTTAAGCGGCTCATATCTATGCCATAACAATCCGGATAACGTATCTGCGGCGCAGAAGAAACAATGATAATTTTTTTGGGATTTAGCCTGTCTAATATGGAGAGAATACTCTTCTGAAGCGTGGTACCACGCACTATCGAATCATCTAGTACAACAAGTGTGTCTTTATTGGGGACAATGCTTCCATAGGTAATATCATACACATGACTCACCATTTCATCGCGGCTGGCATCATCAGTTATAAATGTGCGCATCTTCACATCTTTTACAGCAATCTTCTCGACCCTAGGCCTTAGGGCAAGCAACTTTTGTAGCTCTTCGTAGGGCATGTTGCGGTTTGCAGCTATCTTTTGGGTTTTGTATTGGTTCAAATAGTTCTCAATACCTTTTATCAGTCCGTAGAAGGCAACTTCTGCCGTATTGGGTATGAAAGAAAAAACTGTATTTTCAAAATCATACTGTATCGCTTCAAGCACTTGTTCAGTTAAAAACTCTCCCAGCTTCTTGCGTTCCTGATAAATCTCGCTGTCTGTGCCCCGGCTAAAATAAATCCTCTCAAAGCTGCAACTTCTTTTTTCCTTTGGCTCAAGTATTTGATGAATCTTTATTCTACCATCCTTTTTCACCACAACAGCATGCCCCGGCTCAACTTCTTTAATCTTTTCGTGAGGCACACTAAATGTTGTCTGAATAGCAGGCCTTTCGCTGGCAAAAACAACAACCTCCTCATCGTGGTAATAATAGGCAGGCCGTATGCCATTAGGATCACGCAAAACAAACGCATCTCCGTGACCCAACATACCGGCCATAGCATAACCACCATCGAAATCTTTGGCGCTTCGCTTCAGGATGCGGCTCACACTCAGGTCATTTGCGATAAAATTGGTTATTTCTCTGTTAGAATACCCTAAGCGATTATAGCGATCAAATATTTCCTGCACCTCAGTATCTAAGAAATGCCCTATTTTTTCCATTACAGTGATTGTGTCGCTACGTTCGCGGGGATGTTGCCCCAGTTCAATCAGGTTGTTGAAGAGTTGATCAACATTAGTCAGGTTAAAGTTGCCTGCCAACACAAGATTTCGCGTTATCCAATTGTTTTCGCGTATAAAAGGATGACAGAAGCTGTCGTTATTTTTTCCATAGGTGCCATATCTTAGGTGCCCAAGCAGCAGCTCGCCCACAAAAGGCAAATTTTCCTTAGCCCATGCCGCCTCTACACGTGGATTTTCAAATGACCTGCGCTCCGTGGGAAAAGTAGATCTCACATAATCAAAAATTTCACTCAACGGTTGCGGGCGGGTAGTTCGATATCGGTTAAAAAACTGAATTCCCGGCGGAGGATCTAACTTGATGACTCCTATACCTGCCCCATCCTGACCTCGGTTATGCTGCTTTTCTAGAAGAAGATATAATTTGTTCAACCCGTATGCTATGGTGCGGTATTTTTCTATGTAATACTCGAGCGGTTTCAACAGGCGGATAAGCGCTATACCGCACTCGTGCTTAATAGGGTCGCTCATATGGCAGGGCGAAATTAAAAAAATTATACTGCCCTGATACCGGCTCTTTCTATCTTATTAATTAGCGAGCGATGATTCATGCTTTTATTTTTTCAAATATCACAATTTGACAAGTTGATTTTGGTGGTTTTGAAAAAAAGATACTGATAAATCTCTAAAATGAAGTTCAGATTCATGAGGGGGTGTCCCCTGCGGCCTCGGCCTTCGCTTCGCTCAGGGTCTCGGCCGCAGAGGCCGGGCTGCTACGGGGTACGCTGTCGCTTCCGCCGCGACCGCGCTGCCCGGTCGCTGAGCCTGTCGAAGCGCAGC
>JAVQWQ010000014.1:0-10383 GCA_033578915.1 Chitinophagales bacterium
ACTCCAGCCGGATTGCCACAACTAGTATTTACCGAGGGAATAATTCTAATTGTAGTGTTTGGATAAGCCGCCACAACTAGCATTTGTGTTTGGCGTGAGTTGGAGTAGTTTTCACGATAAGTATTCAGGTAATATTTATCTCCAAGAGTATTGTTTGGAATTAGCAAGGTTGCATCCGCTGAGTATGATTGGAAGTTCAATGCATAAGCGCTAATTTTTTCGTTTGCCTGGATGCGACAACCCCTAGGTAGAATAGCTCCGCAACCTGATGCCATGGCAAGATCTCTTGGTATTCCAACTGTTACAGATGTATTGGCAGGTATGGTTACACTCTGAGACCAACCAGCTAAAGGAATAGATACTGTTGCAGTGGCGTTAAACCGCGAGCTCATGGAAACCACCAAAGTATCTGGTGGAGAACCAAGTGTATTTTCCATGAATCCGAACCAGAATTCTTTGCCTTCAGTAGTAAACTCTTGTGCCGAAATTTTTTTAAAAAAACCAGCTTGAGAAATGACGCACAAAAAGATGATGAGACAGGAGGGTAATCTTTGTTTCATTTCTAGTTACTAAGTTAAATTATTTTTTAGTTAGTCAAAAAAATGTTTATTTAACATAATATAAATTATAGAGAAAAATGGGCTAAGTTCTTAAAATGATTCTAAAGGTAGTTCCTTGGCCTATACTACTGTGTTTTACAAAAATTTTCCCTTTATGATAATCTTCAATTATTCTTTTGGTAAGAGAAAGGCCGAGGCCCCAACCTCGTTTTTTAGTACTGAAACCCGGCTCAAATATTTTATTATGGTTTTGCCGTGGTATGCCATGCCCTGTATCGCTAAAATCAATCACAACGCGATTAGATTGAACAAATACTTCTATTTTTATTTGTCCCTGCCCATGCATGGCATCAATCGCATTTTTAAAAAGATTTTCAAGCACCCAATCAAACAATTCAGGATTAAAATTTGCCAAAATAGGTTCATCTGAAAAGTTGCATGAAATAGAGATTTTTTCACTTATTCGTTTTTTCTGATAATCTACAAAAGATTTTAAATAGCTTACCAAATCCTTTTTTTCGATTTGTGGTTTAGCGCCAATCTTTGAAAAACGGTCTGCGACTGTTGTTAGCCGATTTACGTCTTTTTCTATTTCTTCTATTATTTCAGGATTATTCAAAAGTTTTTTTTCCTTTATAAGCTCTATCCACGAAGCCAAAGAAGAGATTGGTGTGCCTAATTGATGGGCTGTTTCTTTAGCCATTCCCACCCATACAAGATTTTGCTCAGCTTTACGCGCATTGCTGAACACTAAATACGAAAGCATTATAAAAACAAAAAAAATAGCCAGTTGAACGATAGGAAACCATCTCAGCTGTTTAATCACTAATGATTCATCGTAATAAATATATTTTTTCTCCCTTGCGCCAAGCGAAAGAATAATCGGAGGATGAGAAGACTGCATTTGTTGGATTTTGCGCTTTAATTTTTCAGATGTATTTATTTCTGAACTATCAATATTGCTGAATGCAATTAATTCGTTATTTTGATCCAACAGGATAACTGGCGAGCTTGCGGTATTCATAACTACTTCATATATAAATTTTTCTACAAATTCATTTAAAGTTTTTTTCAGCTCGCTGAACAATTTGCTATCCTGATAATAAATGTAGTTTCTTCTCATTCCCGGCACATTGCGGTATTGAACGATGATAGGCGGATAGGAAGAAAATTTTTTTAATTCTTCGAAAGTGAGCCGCTGTCCCGGCCTGTCGTATTGATTTTCAGTATTTCTTGATGATAAAATAACACCCTCTTCGTTAACGAGAAGTACAGGGATGTTGTCGTTAGAGGTTATTATATCGTTAAAAAAATTGAGTAGATCATTGTCTTCTACAGTAAGAATAAACTTTGTGCTTTGTGCCCAAATGTTTACTTTCTTTCTCTCATCAATAGCCAGTCTGTTAAACAAATCATAAGTGTAACTTAGCATTTTTGCGCGCTTTTCAATAGCATCTGCCCAAATACGCGCTCTTTGACGTTCGTTTTGAGAAATATGGTTAGCCAAAAAATTGGTATAAAGAACGGTGCTTAAACCTATCAGAATGGCTGTGAGGAATATGATAAGTTTATAGTTGGTTTTTTTGGAATAAATGTCCATAAACTTTTATGGGGTTTCGTCAAATTCTAAAAACTCGGGCTCTTCCTGAATTAAAAAGTATTTTTCTTCTTCTTTCTCTTTTATGGCATTATCTTTTTTTCTGCTGAAAATTTCTTTTAGAATTATTCCTTCTTTCTTCCAATCTTCTCTGATTTTAGCGGCTGCAGAAGCCTTATCATATTTTATTATGGGATTAGAAGCCGGTCCGCTTAATGATAAATAGATGTTGATTCCTCCATAAGGATCTCCTTCTATGAATTGGGGTTGAGCATTTTTTCTGAATTTGTTGGCAAGCATTTGCCTTAAGTTAATTTTCAGTCTGTAGTCAATGAAGTTAGAGAAATGATGTTCGCCGGAAACAATCAGATTTGCAGCGTTTGATTTTATTTCAAATGATGGTATAAATACCTTATTATTATAAATTGATATTCTGTTATTTATATTAGAAAACCTTATATCGTTTAATTCCTCAATTCTAATAAATTTCGAAGCGGCTTTTAATGGCTCAAAATTTTTTAAACGACCGTTTTTAATGGAAACATCAGCGATAGCGATTAGTTTATCTGGATCAAGAGTTTTACAACCTTTCCATAAGCACTGCAGGTAAATTTTTGAAGTTCCGTTTCCGCTTATGTGTTCTGATGTTAAAGTTGTTTGCCCGAAATTATTAAGCTCTGAAAATAATTTACTTAAATCAATATCATTAACTTCAGTACCTATGTTAAGTAATAAGTCGTTATTATCCGGAAAAGTTATATAACCGTTGCCACGAACACTTCCTCCCACGGTATTCGCGGCAAAATGATTTAATCGCACGTGAAGCGGAGAAAAAGATGCAGATATGTTTACATTATTAAGTAATAAATTTTCATACCTTATCGTATTTGAGGATAGATGTAAATTGCCTTCAACGAAGAATATGTTTTTAACTTCAACAGGCTGGTTCCCTTTTTTTTTCTCGATTTCACTGTAAGTTTTGATTAAGTTAGAAAGATCTAAATCATTTAAAATCAAGCTTGCATCTACGTTTAGTAAGCGGCCGTTCATAGGCTGGCGCTGAGCTAAAGCCCATACGTACCCGGTAAGGCCTTTTATTTTTCCTTTGAGCTTGTATTTAGTCCCCAGAAACTCTCCTTGAAGATGATTGACCACCACCTCATCAGTGTTATATATCAGTTGCCCGTTGATGTTGGAATACTTAACTCCTTCATTTTCAAAGCTTACGTTGATTAAATTTAAAGTGCCTCCTGCATGTATTAGTGTGTTAGAAATATTCGAGTAGTTATCTAAGTTACCGTTGCAGTGAAAATTTATAAATTCAAGTTGTCCTTTCAGGTTACTTAGTATAGTATCCGGAATATAAGCGCTAAGTTGATTAAGATGAATTTTTCCATGAGCGTTTATCGTAAAAGAAGGATGTTTTAAATTCTTCAATAGTAAAGAAAACAGAAAACGATGTCCATCTATCTGTGCTCTGCAATCTTTAATATGTAAATGGTCGTAGCCATTATTGTTTTGATATTCGGCTTCCAAAAAAACATTTTCTGCTTTGATATCCGAACCTGGCAGTTGAAGCCAGCCATTGTTCACCTTCAAAATGGCCTGTAGAGCCGGTGCACTACGATTATTTATTTCCCCTTTTGCTGTTAGATAAAATTCATAGGCTGCTTTTCCGTTAAAATCAGAATACTTGCTACGCATGAGCGGAGGAAGCAGGCCGATAAGTTTTCTAATGTCTGTTCCTGAGGTTCTTGCGCTCAGATTGATTGAGCTAAATTGTTTAGTAAAGTCTAAATTGCCACTAATCAAAAATTTATTTTCAGCTATCTTAATAGAAGATTGATTAAATAAAATTTTCTTCCATAAATCATTGATAAGCAAACTTATATCAACACTCATTTCTCGATTTGATAGAAGTGTATTGTTTTCGTATGTACATTGCTCAGCAAAAAAGTCTCCTTTAATGTTAAGTGGAAAATTCTTCGCTGCAACGTTGCCCTCCAGGTCTAATTTCCTGCACCTGCCGGTTGCTGAAAGAGAATTCTTTTTATCCAAATAACTAATTCTGATGTTTCTTAAATTAATCTGACGGATGTTTAAATGCGGGGAATCAGATGTTGTTTTTTGAGTGGGACGTAAAATGGCAAGATTTGTTTCTCCTTTCTCATTTATAACCACTTGTAATAATCCATTTTGAATAAAAATTCCTTGTATGCTTATCTGTTTTTTGATTAAATCTAACGGATTAAACAAAATGGATAATTGTTCCACTTCGGCAAGGCGGCTATTTGTATTCAATTTATCGGGCACGCTCACGTTAGGAAATGACAAAGAAGCTTGTGGAAAATGTTCAATAAAAGAAAAACGAATTCGGCCGCTCACATTTACAGGAACAGTCAATTCTTCGTTAATAGCTGAAATTAAAGATTGCTTGATCTTATCTTCCAGGAGCAGAGCAGCCCCAATGGCTATAAGCAAAACCAATAAAACGGATAAAACTACACCTAATATAAATCGCAGCGCTTTATAAAAAAAATGAGTACGCACATGTAACATGATAGCGTATATGTTAAATATTTATTGTTTTGCTATTGAATTGTTTAAAAAATAAAATTACAGCATCCCCTATGCTTCGGATACATCAATTATCCACATCTGCTGCGCTTTTATTATTTTCTTTTTTTCTGATAAGCAACAGATTATATGCTAAAGAAAAACCAATACCTGCAGGCGAGTTGCTTACTATGGATTATCTTGTTAAAAATAGTTTTGCCGAGGCACTGCTGCAATATAAGCAAGTAGAGGATTCGCTTCGCCAAAATCCCTCAAATGCCAAAGCGCTATGGAGGATGGGATTAATCTATTTTATTATTGCAGTACGCGACAAGAATTATCTTCCCAAATGCCTTGAAGCCTGGGATAATTATCTTCAGTATTATCCGAACGATCCCTTTGCGTTATGGAATCGCAGCTTTGTAAAAAATTATTTCAAAACCGGTGATGCCTGCGCAGATTTAAAATCAGCACTTTTAATATTGAAGAAAAAGCATCTTCCCAAAGAGCCTGAAGAATTATGGAATTGTTTAAAGAAAACCAAAAAATAACCTCATGTATCAACTCACAAAAAAATTTCCTCAGAAACGAGCATTTATCACAGGCGCTGCTTCAGGCCTTGGCAAAGCGCTTGCCGAACTTTTAGCAACAGACGGATGGAAAATAGGCATAACAGATATCAACCCAACCGCTTTAGAAAATGCTGCTAATGAATTGAGGGAAAAAGGAGCGACCGTTTTTCCTTACGCATTTGATGTATCTGACAAGTTGGCTTTTGAAAAGGCAGCCAAAGATTTTTTACATCATAATAATGGGATTGATCTTTTGATCAACAATGCAGGAGTGGGCGATGGAGGCCTGTTTGAGGAATACAGCCTGGATAACTGGGACTGGATAACAGGCATCAATCAGCTTGGGGTGATTTACGGTAGCTTCTTTTTTGTGCCTGTGATGAAGAAACAACGGAGTGGACATATTATTAATGTAAGTAGCATGGCAGGGGTAGCCAACATGCCCAACATGAGCATGTATAATGTAACCAAGGCGGCTGTGATTTCTCTTGCTGAAAGCATTTATGTAGAGCTTGCACCATTTGGAGTGGGAGTAAGCCTGGTGTTACCAACTTTTTTCAGAAGCAATATCATGCAACATAACCGCGGCCCGGAGCACGCCACTACCATTGGCAAAATAAAGTCTCAAAAAATTTCAATTACTCCGGATATAGTTGCGCATAAAATTCTCAAATGTGCCGGTAAAGGACAGTTTTATATATACCACCCATTTCAGGCGCTGTGGGTGAGTTGGCTCAAGCGCCTATCCCCTACCCTTTTTCTAGCCATAAAAGTAAATATGTTTAAGAAAAAAAAGTGGGTGCGCGAGGCCATAAAAAACAAAACCTAGAAACAACGATTTATAAGACATGCAGTTGATTGACGGAAAGTTAGTGGCGCAAAAAATTCGGCAGGATATTGCCGCAGAAGTGCAAAAGATGAATCAACACGGATTAAAGCCTCCTCATCTCGCAGCAGTGCTGGTAGGCAATGATGGAGGAAGCCAGAGTTATGTTGAAAACAAAGTGAAAGCATGTAAGGAAGTTGGTTTTCATTCTACATTAATACATCTGGATGAAAAAATATCTGAGGAAGAACTTTTAAACCATGTGCATGCCCTTAACGAAAATAAGGATATTGATGGATTTATCGTTCAACTACCTTTGCCGAAACATATCGAATCGCAAAGAATTCTTTTGGAGATAGATCCTGCCAAGGATGTAGATGGCTTTCATCCGGCTAATATGGGCAAAATGGTATTGGGTTTACCATGCTTTATTAGCGCTACTCCTTTGGGGATACTTAAGTTGTTTGAATATTATAAGATCGAGACCAAAGGAAAACGTGTGGCGGTAATTGGCCGGAGCCATATTGTTGGCAGGCCAATAAGCATATTGCTTAGCAGCAACACTTCTTCGGGGAATGCCACAGTAACGCTCTGCCATAGCCATACCCATGATCTAAAGGAAATCACAAGAAATGCTGATATTATCGTTGCTGCCATTGGAAAACCCGAATCTATATCTGCTGATATGGTATCAGAAGGCGCAGTGGTGATTGATGTAGGAACAACAAGAGTAACAGCGCCTGAGAAAAAAAGCGGTTATGTATTGAAAGGAGATGTTCACTTTGAATCGGTGGCGCCGAAATGCAGCTATATAACTCCTGTTCCGGGTGGTGTGGGGCCAATGACGGTTACCGCCCTTCTTTTAAATACTTTGCAGGCGGCCAGACAAAGGCATCTATCTCAATAGCTGCCAGAGATTTTTCTGATAATCCACTCTGCAGCAAGCCATGCTACGACAAGAAAAAAAATCCAACGAAGGTGAATAGCGCTTTCTGTAATGCTGCTTTCGTAGATGACAGGCTTTGCATCATCAAGGGTTGTAATATCGTTAATGAAATTTTCAAAAGAAGATAAGGAATACACCTTTCCGCGGTTTTTCAAAGCCAATTGAGTCATAAGTTCAAAATCGGCAGTGGTGCGCATATATTCCAACTGTAATGGCGATACATTAAACTTTCCGGTAGCAGTGTATTGTTTACCTCCAAGAATAGTTTTTGCTGTGTAGCTGTAGCTTCCGGCAGGAAGATTTCCCGCATTTAAAATGTAATAGTTATCCGATCTGGCAAAATCAAAGCGATATTCATTTCCTGAATTATTTTTTATAACTATGCTAACATCAGGAGTGTTTACCGCTTCGTAGTTGGCATTAAAAAGGCGCGCATCAAAAGTTATTTGTTCGTTTTCATTAAAAACATTTTTAGGCAGATTTACAATAAAAGGCCGTTTTTCAGGTTTAACACATAAAAACTGAATCATTTTCATCCATATCTCATTAGTTGAGTTATGAGACTGATTTTGCATGAAATCGTAAAGCCTCCAGCGCCAGATACCTTCGCCTGCTATTAATCCGCTTTTATTTTGGCCTGTTTCATGCAAAGCGATTAAAGGAAAGTCAGTAATTACATTATTGATTTTTTGAAAAAAAACAATCTGTGCAGCCGGATTAACTTTGAAGTTGCCAAAGGGCACTGATAAAGGTGGCATGCGCGTTATTGTTTCCAAGGCGTCTCTGCTAATTCCATAAAACCCAAAGTTGTTGTTAAAAACTGCGGTAGCCTCATTAAGTTTATTATTAGATGCATTGATTTCGCATATATTCTGCCATTGTGCAAGCTCCGGTATGGAAGTCTGCGTGCCTATTACAAATAAAAGCGGCTTGTTGGCTACCTTGCATTTTTGAAGAATGTCCAGCCCCTTATTATTTATAGATGGAATCTGATGTAAAATGATGAGACTGTAATTTTGAATAGTGCCTGAAAACTCGTTTGCCGCGGCTGTAGTTACTTTATATTTTTTGTTTTGCTCAATGGCAGACCTCAAAGCGCCAACATCCGGATGAGGGGCATTATACAAGATGAGAATCTCTTCTTTGTTTTCTAAAACCTCCACAAAAAAATCGCGCTGGTTATTCTTGTATGTTGCTTCACCTTCTAATTCAGTTAGAGTAGCCCGGTAATGAATCACACCCGGTGCTGATACCGGAAGAAACAGGTCAAAGCTTTGAATATTTACCGGTGAACCAATGTTGATAATTTTATTGTATCTAAGGATGTTTTTTTGGCTGTCGAGCACTTCAAATATTTTCAACTCGGCTACTTTCCCTGAAAAATTGACGGCTTCGGTTTCTATTTTTACAGGTATCTGCTCATTGATATCTGCTGTTTTATTGTGGAAAATATTGCGAATCTTAAAATCGCGCTGACGAATAGTATCTCCCAAAGCAAGGGTGAAAATGCGCGAGGGAAAATCCTGAGAGGTATAAATCGGATTTTCGCCCTGATTGTAAATTCCATCGCTAATGAGCAATACTGCATGCAGGTTTCTGTTGTGATGTCGTTCAGCTACAACGTTTAAGGCTTCTGAAATATTTGTAGCTTTTCCATTAAAAGGCGAGTCTAAACTTTCCGCTATTTTATCGCTGAAGGAATATCCGATAATTTCATATTTATCGGAAAGTTTTCTTTTGACTTCTCCTAACAAATTCATCAAATTTACTGAATCGCCCTTTTTAAAACTGTTTTTAACCGATTCGGAATTGTCTTTAAGTATTACCAACTGTGGTTTTTTTGTTTGTGTTTTTTTAATTCTGAGATATGGATTAAGCAATAATATCGCTAAGGTGGTAGCAACTAAAAAGCGTAGTACGCTCAATAGATATAGCCTGAATTTATTGCTGCCGACAGTTGCGTCAATGTTTTTTTCCCTGTAATACATTAATGCAGCAAAACCAATGCCGGCAAGCACACAAACAACTATCCAAAATGAGGGACTTTCAAAATAAAGATTCAACAGGTAAAATTTACGCGGCGTAATTACGAAATAGCCAAAGAACTATCAACACTTTACAATTACAATTTGCAAACGTTTAAAAGCGCTAGTTGGTATTCTTCTCAAGCGACAGACATTTATTAAAAACATCAGCCCAAACTTTGTCTGACAAGTCCGGATTGGCTTCCACAATTATCTGATTTTTATTGACCGGATGAATGAAGCTTATTTTTCTTGCATGTAAATGAATCGATCCGTTTCTGTTTTGTCTTTTAGCTCCATATTTTTCGTCTCCTTTAATAGGGCATCCGATAGTGCTTAGCTGCACCCGTATCTGATGGTGCCGGCCTGTTTTTGGATATACTTCCACTAAATGATAATACTCGCTGCTACACAAATAAATGTATGACAATTCACTTAACAAGCTGTTAGGCACCTCCTGATTAAATGCTTTTGAATAATTACCAAGAAGGCTTTTCCTGAGCCAGTGTGTAAGTGTGCCTTGAAGAGGTTCAGGCTTTTTTTCCACTACAGCCCAGTAAACCTTTTCCACCTCCCTGTTTCTAAGCATTTCATTGAACCTCTTCAGGGATTTGGAGGTTTTGCAAAGCACAAGTACTCCGCTTACTGGTTTATCCAGCCTGTGAGGAACTCCCAAAAACACGTTGCCGGGTTTTTGATAGTTGTGCTTCAACCAAAGTTTTACAAGTTCCTCCATATTCTGGTTGCCGCTTTTGTCGGGTTGAACCAAGATGCACGGAGGTTTATTTACGATGATGAAATGATTGTCTTCATATAAGACTTCAACATCATCTAACTTGAATATTTTTTGTGGGTAATGGATGCTTTCCACAATCTATTGAAACCTTTTTAGATTAACCGAATCAGGTAATGAATTTGATTCAGCCAGATAACCGCAGAATACTTTTGAAAAATAGGGCGCTAGAGAAAATCCCTTAGTCCCAAATCCGTTAAATAAACCAATTCTGCTCTCGGGAATTAAACCCATCACCGGCCGGCGGTCTGCCATAGCTGGGCGCACACCCGACACATGCTCTACTATTTCAAATGTTGAAAAAATGGTTTTTCTAATCTTGTTGATTAATTCTTCTCTTTTTTCCTGGGTTGGGAATTCATCTTTGAAATTCCATTCGTAAGTGCTTCCTGCATAAAATATTTTACCAGCCTCATCTAAGGGAAAAATATTTGCTGAACCCCAGATGTGATCTCTAATAGAATAATTTTTAGGTATGATTTTAAGCGCCTCTCCCTTAACAGGAGCAA
>JAVQWQ010000014.1:10393-28605 GCA_033578915.1 Chitinophagales bacterium
GCTTTATATTCTTTGTACTGCACATAATCCGACTTTTCACAAATCTGATCTTCATTCAAATATTCTTCTATCAATATGTTTTGGTTTTTAAACCATTCGCGAAGTGCTGTAAGAAGCATATATGCATTCACTTTCAACCCTCCTTTGATTTCAAAAGCACCCAGAGGATTAATGACCTCATCATTTTTTATAAAAAATATATTTGGATTAATAAGATACTTCTGGTAAGCTTCTTCATATCTTTTTACACTCCAGTCGTTGATTTCCTTTGTATTTTTAAAGATGTGGTAAATCTTTAAGTCAGTAATAAAGCGCTGTTGCAGCCTCTCCTCAATTTCCCTATATGTTTTAATGGCTGCAGGAATTAATTCATCAACCATCCACGATTTTTGAAGATTCTTTCCTGTTACCGGATTGATGATGGCGCCGGCGGCCAAGGAGGCGTTTAATGAATGCCCCGGGTCAAACAAAAGTACTTTGAATTGATGTTTAATGCACTCCCAAGCAAGCAAAGATCCGGCTACACCTTGCCCGGCGATGATAACATCATACATTGCCGTTTGTTTTCATATATTTTCTGATAATTCCATCGGTAGCCTTATCCAAAAGAAAATAAACATTGTCAAATCCATTCATGCCTCCGTAGTAAAGATCGGGAACTTCTTCTTCAAGGCATTCATCACATTCATGTAATATCAGCTTTATTTTTTTTTATGGTTTTCGTTTTTTGCCAGGTTTAATACGTGACGGTAATTTGATTTATCCATGCAATAAATCAAATTGAAGGATTCGAAATCTTTGATTTGAAAAGGCCTTGCGCTTTGGTTGCTGATATCGATCCCATATTTCTTCATACAAGCTATGGCGCGTTCGTCCGGCCGCTCTCCGGCATGAAAGCTACTTGTTCCAGCCGAGTCCACCTGCCAGGGTAGTCCATATAATTTTATTTTATGTTCCATTAATCCTTGCGCCATAGGCGAACGACAAATGTTTCCCAAACACACCATCAATATTTTCATAAAAAAATTTGCGCTATGCTACAAAAATTTACAATAGGTTTGGTGTGCAATGATTAAAGTTCAAAACTACATTGACGGCAAGTTTTGTGAGGCACAAAACGGAAAAACATTAGACATTGTAGAACCGGCTACGGGAAACATATTTGGCACCATGCCGGATAGTGGCTCTGAGGATGTAGATAGGGCCGTACAGGCAGGTAAAAGGGCTTTTAAGGAGTGGAAAAATATTTCGGGCGAAAAGCGCATGGATTATTTGATGAAAATAGCTGAAGGTATTGAGCGCCATTTCGAAGAGTTTGCCAAAATGGAAAGCCAGGACACCGGAAAACCCTTAAGCCTCGCCCGAAAAGTTGACATTCCGCGTGCTATTGCAAACTTTAGATTTTTTGCCGGAGCCGCATGGCATTTTTCCTCTGAAAGCCATTCAATGCCGGAGGCCGTTAATTTTACTTTACGCCAACCCCTCGGAGTTGTAGGCTGTATATCGCCATGGAATCTTCCTATTTATCTGTTAAGCTGGAAGGTTGCCCCTGCCTTGGCAGCTGGAAATTGCGTTGTTGCAAAACCAAGCGAAGTTACTCCGTGTACAGCATGGCTGCTCGCACGTGTATGCGATGAAGCCGGATTGCCGCATGGAGTTTTAAACATTGTGCATGGCGTTGGAAATGAAGCCGGCAGAAGCCTTGTTGAGCATCCAGATATTAAGGCAATCAGCTTTACCGGTGGAACGGCCACAGGAAAACAAATTGCAGCGGCAGCAGCACCCATGTTTAAAAAACTTTCATTAGAATTAGGCGGTAAAAATCCTACCATCGTTTTTGCCGATTGCGACCTCGATAGCACTGTTGATGAGGTCATCAGGGCATCTTTTACAAATCAAGGTGAGATTTGCCTTTGCGGCTCGCGTATTTTTATAGAAGAAAAAATTTTTGAGCAGTTTAAAGAGGCCTTTATATACAAAACAAGACAACTGAAGGTTGGCGACCCCTTGGAAAATGATACTCATATTGGCGCTATCGTTTCTGCACAACACCAACAGAAAATTTTACATTACATTCAATTAGGTGCGCAAGAAGGTGGCAGAATACTCTTCGGAGGCAAAAAGATAAACGTTATTGGCCGATGTGCAAGCGGATATTTTATAGAGCCTACAGTGTTTGAAGGCCTTAGCCCTGAATGCCGAACCATGCAGGAAGAAATCTTCGGGCCGGTAGTTACACTAACTCCTTTTACTAATGAACAAGAAGCAATAGAATTAGCCAATAACTGCTCTTATGGGTTATCGTGCAGTATTTGGACAAAGAATTTACAGCGGGCTATGTATATGGCAAATCATATAGAAGCTGGTGTTGTGTGGATAAATTGCTGGCTACTTCGCGACCTGAGAACACCTTTCGGAGGCGTTAAACAAAGTGGTGTAGGCCGCGAAGGAGGATGGGAAGCAATGCGTTTCTTTACTGAGACAAAGAATGTTTGTATGAAATACTAAATTCAGGAAATCGCTCTGAAATAACCTGTGTTATTTGCTCGTACTCCAGCAAAAATCCATCGTGCCCATACTTAGAATGAATCACCGATAAATGCGCAGTAGGGATATTTTCTGAAAGAAATTTTTGCTCTTGCAAAGGGAATAATATATCTGTGGATATTCCAATAATAAGCGTTTGTGCCTTAATAGAACTCAAAGCCGATTCTAAAGATCCGCGGCCTCGGCCTACATGATGCGAATCCATAGCCTTGCTTAGCACTACATAACACTGGCTGTCGAATCTTTTTGCAAGTTTTTCGCCCTGATAGCGCTGATAAGAAGATGCTTTAAAGTTATCTATCTTATCTTGGTCATCGGTTTGTGTATCTGCGTACATCTGATAATTTCTATAGCTTAGCATAGCAATAGCTCGTGCTGCTTTGATGCCCTCCTCCCCTCCCGATTCTATAGCCATGCGCTGCGCTTCATTAAAAGCAATACCCCAGGCTGAGTGGCGTGCATTGGTTGCAATCAATACCAACCTTTTTATAAAAGAAGGCTGCATGATAGCCCATTCCAGCGCTTGCTGGCCCCCCAACGACCCGCCCGTCAAAAGCGCTATTTGATTGATTTGAAGATGACGTGCCAACAGTTGATGAACAGCAACTATGTCTCTAATGGTAATTAACGGGAAATCGCTTCCATAAGGTTTTCCTGTGAAAGGATTAATGGTTAAAGGAGAAGTAGTACCGTATGGAGAACCAAGTATATTTGCACAAACTATAAAAAATCTCTCCGGGTCAAAAAGTTTTCCTGATCCAACCATGCCACTCCACCAATCCTGCACATCGGCATTAGCTGTCAGGGCATGACAAATCCAAACTACATTATCGCGCTGTTTATTAAGAGTGCCATATGTACAATAGGCTATTTCGACAGGTTGGAGACTGGCACCTGATTCAAGAGTTAATTTTTCGTCTATTGAAATTTTTTGTGTGGCCACTAGACAAAACAATCTTGAAGAAAGCCCGCAAGGAAAATATCCTTGCGGGAAATTCTTCATTCGTTAACCAAAAAAATTAATTGGCTGATATTTCAGCAAGTTCGGGGACAGCAACCAGAGTGGCTTTCAATGCATTGTCAAAGTCTTCGATGATATCATCAATGTGTTCAATTCCAACGCTCACCCTTATTCTGTTAGGTTTTACCCCCGCGAGCAGTTGCTCATCCGGCGAAAGCTGTTCGTGAGTAGTAGAAGCCGGGTGAATTACCAGCGTTTTGCTATCGCCTACATTTGCGAGCAAACTTACCAGTTTCAAGTTATCTATAAATGTTTTTGCCGCTTCTACTCCCCCTTTGATATCGAAAGTGAGCACACCTCCGGCTCCTTTTGGAAGATATTTTTGAGCTAATGAATAATATGGGCTGGAGGGCAAACCCGGGTAATTAACCCTCTCTACAGCCGGATGTTTTTCTAGCCATTTAGCTAATTCCAGCGTATTATAGACTGTTCTTTCCAAACGCAAGGAGAGGGTTTCAAGTCCTTGCAGGAATAAGAAGGAGTTGAATGGGCTAAGTGCGGGGCCCCAGTCGCGAAGACCTTCTACACGCGCGCGAATGATGAAAGCAATGTTTGGCAATCCCAATGGATTGTTTTCACCAAAAACTTCCCAGAATTTCAATCCATGGTAACCTTCGCTTGGCTCAGTAAATTGTTTGAATTTACCATTTCCCCAGTTGTAGTTTCCTCCATCCACAATTACCCCGCCTATGCTGGTTCCATGGCCACCAATCCATTTTGTTGCAGAAGCTACCACCACATGCGCGCCATGTTTTAAAGGTTGAAAAAGAAAACCTCCCGCTCCAAATGTATTATCAACAATCAACGGCAGGTCGTATTTTTTTGATATTGCTGCAATTTTTTCAAAATCCGGAATATTCAACTCAGGGTTGCCAATGGTTTCCAGATAAATAGCTTTGGTTTTTTCATCTATCAGCTTTTCAAAATTTTCAGGTTTATCGCCTTCAGCAAAGCGCACTTCTATACCCAGTCTTTTGAATTGTACTTTAAATTGATTGTATGTTCCGCCATATAAATAAGATGTGGAAACAAAATTCTCTCCCGATTCTACGATGTTGGTAATTGCAATGAATTGTGCAGCTTGCCCTGAGCTTACTGCCAGCGCTGCTACCCCGCCTTCCAGCGCAGCAATTCTTTTTTCGAAAACATCGGTAGTAGGATTCATGATGCGGGTGTAGATATTACCGAATTCCTTTAGGCCAAATAAGTTGGCAGCGTGTGTGGTATTATCAAACACGTAAGAGGTAGTTTGATAAATAGGAACAGCCCGGCTTTTTGTGGTCGGATCTACTTGTTGGCCTGCATGCAACTGTAGCGTTTCAAATTTGTAATTACTCATAGTCTTATGTATTTTGATTAAAAATTAAAAAATACTGGGGAAAGGTTAGCAACAACAATCTTTGGCGACACAACAAGCGCCAATACTCGTAATCAGTTTGAAATCGAATTTTATAAATAGCATTATTTGGTTGTTGCTGGCACAAAAGTAAAAAACCTATTTAATCTACCAAATTTATAGACATTTTTTTAATCATCTATCCAACTATTGAAAAATTATGTTTGTAAAGATTTTATGCCAAATCAATCAAATCTGCGACAAATAAGCACACTAGGAATGATTGCAGGTTTAGCTGCAATTATTATTTACTACCTAAGCAACTATTTGGGAGGAATTCTCGGGGCATTGGTAATGTATATCATTTTCAGAAACCTTCATTTTTATCTAACAGAAAAAAGAAATTGGAAAAAAATATTTTCTATTCTGATTATACTCTTAATAGTACTCACAGCAATGATATTGCCTGCGTGGTGGCTTATAGCAACCATGTTTGAAAAAGCAACAGATTTGCTAAAGCAATACGAAGATTTTCTCGAGCTTATTAATTATTACTTGGACGCCTACACTGAAGCTACCGGGATAGACATCTTAACCCAGGAAAATATTCAAAAATTGAGTCAGGAAGCGGGCAGGCTTTTAAGTTCTTTGCTGTCCTCTGCTTTGAGCCTGATCGGCCAGATGGGGTTGATGTTTATAACCTTATTTTTTATGTTACTATCAGGCCGGGACTTCGAAAGATGGGTTTTGTCATTCACTCCTTTTTCTAAACAAACAACGAATTTGCTGCTTACAGAACTCAAAAGGATGACCTATTCCAATGCCATAGGAATTCCTTTGTTAGCCTTTGCACAAGGCATGTTTGCCTTTGTGGGATACAAAATAGCAAAAGTTGATGAGGCTTTGTTGTGGGGATTTGTTACTGGATTATTTTCTCTTTTGCCGTTAGTAGGAACGGCCCTGATATGGATGCCAATTACAGCATATGTTTATTTTACATCAGGATTAGGATGGGCCTTGTTTCTATTTGCTTATGGTTTAATCGTGATTTCTAATGTAGATAATTTGCTAAGGTTAGCCATACAAAAAGCTATGGCAGATATTCATCCGATGATTACATTTCTTGGTGTATTAATTGGCTTACAGGTTTTCGGTATAACAGGAATAATTTTCGGCCCACTTCTTATAACTTATTTTCTGATCTTTTTGAAGATATACCGCAAAGAATACGGAGAAATTATTTCTTGATTACTTTGGGTACTTTAAAATAATCTGAGTCTTTAAGCGGAGCATTCAGGAGCGCCTCTTCTTTTGTGAGATGCGCTCCCACTTCATCTTCTCTCCAAACATTAATCTCTTCATTTAAATAAATCAACGGTTCTACGCCTTCAACATTTACCTCTTTAAGTTTTTCTACTAAATCTAAAATTTTTTCAAGATCACTTTTAATCCTTTCTTTTTCAGATTCATCAAATTCTAATCTGGCTAAATCGGCCAGGCGGTCTATCAATTCGTTGTCTATTTTCATAATTAGCTTAGTTTCGCGCACCAAATGTATGATTTCTTAATTCATTCCAATCATAAAATCTGTTCAGTAAAGTGGAAGTTGTAGTCAGTGGCGTGAGGCCTACCAATAGGCAGCATATAGGGAATTATTTTGGAGCGGTAAAGCAATTTGTTCAACTGCAACATCAATACCATTGCTTTTTCTTTATTGCCGATTATCATTCCCTTACTACCCATCCTAAACCATCTGATCTAACAGAAAATGTAAAACAAACTCTTGCAGAATACCTTGCATGCGGCCTTGACCCGGAATCGTGTATCTTGTATCGCCAGAGCGATATACCGCAAATTCCTGAATTATATTTGATTTTTAACATGTTCGCTTATCTTGGGGAACTTGAGAGGGCTGCAACTTTCAAAGAAAAAGTGAGAGCACAACCCGATAATGTAAATGCCGACTTTGTTCCCTCCCCTGTGCTTATGGCAGTTGATATAATCATCCATAAAGCTGTGAAAGTGCCAGTGGGAAAGGATCAACAACAACATCTTGAAATGACACGAAATTTTGTAAATCGCTTCAATCATATTTATGGAGTTGAATATTTTCCGGAGCCACATGCATTTAGCACAGAACAAAAATTAATAAGTGTTCCCAGCCTGGATGGCGAGGGCAAAATGAGCAAATCAAAAGGTGATAACACAGTAATTTTTCTAGATGATGAAGATGGAGACATCAAGAAAAAAATTATGCGAGCAGTAACCGACAGCGGCCCAACAAGCCCAAATTCACCCAAGTCACAACCTATTCAAAACCTTTTTGACCTCATGAAACTAGTATCTTCTGAAGAGGCATATCAATACTTTGATGATGCCTACAATAAATGTACTATACGTTATGGAGATTTGAAAAATCAGATTGCTTCAGATATGATAACGTTTATAACGCCTATACGTGAACGCATTAAACAATTCAGGTCTGACCAAAAACGCTTACAAAAAATTTTAAGCGAAGGCGCTGAAAAAGCAAAAAACAGCGCCGGAAAAACACTTGAAGATGTTAGGCAAATTATTGGTTTTAAAAAATTTATATAGCAGTTTTATATATTGGCTTACTGAACCTGACATTTATGGCAAAAACAAGAAACGAAACAGGGCGAAAAAAGCAATCAACCAAGAAGACACAGGTATCTAAAAAAACTGCCCGAAAAACTTCTGCCAAAGCAAAGACAAAAACAATAAGCGCTCAAAATAAAAACTCAAAAACATCACCAAAGAAGATTGGGTTTTCTAAAGAAAAAAGCGTTTCAGTGAAGAAAAATATAAAGCAACCACAAAATGCAGAAGATTTGTTTGCTAAACCAACCATATCTAAAAAAACATCAGAGACCGTCGAAAAAACAATTCGGCATATTGCTGTTGCCGGTAACATCGGCTCAGGTAAAACTACCTTGACTCAATTACTTTCTAAACACTACGGATGGATTCCTCATTTTGAAGACGAAGAACAAAATCCCTATATAAATGACTTTTATGAAGATATGCCCAGATGGAGCTTTCATCTGCAAATATATTTTTTAAATAAACGATTCAGGCAGATACTTGAAATTCAACAAGGCACCGAAGTCGTTATACAAGACCGCACTATACACGAAGATGCATTCATCTTTGCCCCCAACCTTCATGCGATGGGTTTAATGAGCACTCGAGATTATGAAAACTACAGAAGTTTCTATGAAACGCTTAGAAAATTAATAAAGCCTCCCGATTTGCTTATTTACTTGCGAGCATCTGTACCGGCACTGGTTAACCAGATACAAAAACGTGGAAGGGAATATGAAGACAATCTCCGCTTAGACTATCTAAAGCGACTTAATGAGTATTACGAAAAGTGGATAAGCAATTACAATGAAGGAAATTTGCTTATCATAGACGTAGATAAGCTCAACTTCGCTGAAGATAAAGACGCTCTGGGCGAGGTTATTCAGCGTATAGATGCACAACTTTTTGGCCTGTTCTAATAATTATTTGCATCAAATAATTGTGTTAATGCACAAATAAATGCTTTGTAATTTTATTGTTGTCGGTAATAATTGATATCAGGTAATTTCCTTTAGGTATCTGATTCTCGTAATATATAAGCTGAGTGCCTTTAACTAAATCAATAGATCTGTTTACTATTGTTCTACCCGTAATGTCTGTTATCAACAGTTTTCCAACCAGGTCTTTTGAAGAATCAGTTTTGATTACTAACCCTTTTTGCAACAATTTACTTTCAAATCCATAATTTCATGATTATGGTTGGCTGTTGAAAGCGTTGCTGAAACAATAGGGCTATATTCGTATTTATTATCCGCATCAATTTGTTTTAATCGGTAGTAATAAGTCAGTTCTGGAAGAACATTATAGTCATTAAATGCATAGTAATTTGTTTCGGTAGAATTTAATTTTCCATGCTCCCAACCTATGCCGTAATATTCTTTTCCGTTTTCTGAACGTTGTATTTCAAACCCCAAATTGTTGACTTCAGATTCGGTTATCCATATTAACCTGATAATTTTACCCTCCACAGGAATAGCCTTGAAAGAAGATAATTTTACAGGAAGCAATCCTCCTCCACCCCTTCCGATACCAAACTCAGAAAATGAAGTCAGATTTTTAAGAGCAGTATAACCGGTAGAAATCTTTCTTAAAGAGTCATTCAAATCGGGATGTACACCTCCTCCATTTCCCCATCCTTCTACTCCGGAGCCAGTTCTGCGTTTCAAAAGCAAAAATTCGTTATCTGAAAGGTTGGAAAAATTGCTTGTCTTTACATAAATATCGTATGAACCTCTTGATGGAGCTATGTCCGGTTCAACGCGCCAAATTCCCTCCACTGCAAGGGAGGCAAGATGAATGTTGTTTTCTGTGTAGTCAATACCATGTCGCGAATCCTCAGGAATATCAACAAACTGCACACATATATAATTAGTTCCAAATAAAAAGTTATTCTTAAAATCTAGAGTGAATATGCGCTGAAAATCCCGTTTACCTATTGGCCATGAATATACCTTATCATCACTTCTGATATGTCTGCAAAATTCCCCGATGATAAAAGAACTATCGTTTCCTCCTGAAACTGAAAAATTGTCTTTATTGAAAATCCATAGTGTATCATTACCCATGTCAAGGCATCCTTTCAACATCTTAAGTTGATTTGAAATTTCCAGTTTCCCCTCTGCGATAAAAGCAGGAAAATATTCAGATGTGTTATTCAAAACCAGATTCTGTATCTCAACTTTTTCTCCTTCATAATCTATAGTTGTGGGGATTATCTGTGGTTCTGAACCATTTAATTCTATAATGGCTTGTTCGTGGCTGCGTATTCTTCCATATCTTTGTGGAGAATTCTTTCGGATAATGTTACCACCTAGCAAAAGATTAGATGCAGAATCCAGGTTAATTATCGAGGTATTTTTTTGATTTACATCGAAGCTTATATTTTTAGCTACCCTTAGCAAAGAGTTCTTTTTTAATTCTAAGGAAGAATAACCAAAATCATCGTTAATGATTAGCTCTTTGCAGGAAGACTGTGTGCTTACGTAAATATTTTTTCCGGAAATGACTGCTGTATCATTAATGCCGGGATAACCATTAAGACCAGTGCAATTCCCATGCCATGTAACAGGATTGTTCCATTCACCATGGTTTACAGCTACGCATCCGGTGTAGGCGAAATGTTGTATAAGTAACGTATCTTTTGATATACAACCAGCGTTTTTGATTTCCCATTCTAACAAAGCTTGCTTTCCTCTTGCAACACTAACCTGTGAATTGTATGCCGATGGAGAAATAATATTTGCTTGACCTAAGATAAGTGTCCAACGCCCTGTCGCCGATCCGCCCGGATTGTTGGCTTTTAAGTCAAATATAGTATCTCCTTTTAAACGAATGATATCTGACCCTGCATTAGCACGTAAAGTATCAGGTGTATTAAAAATAGCCACCTCATCGAAACTTGAAGGACATACGCCATTAGAAGTTATCCATCTTAAAATAGCATTTCCATTGGTTAATTGAACAATGGTTGTAGGGGATGAAGGAGAAACTACTGTAGCATTACCTGATTCAACTTTCCATAATCCAGACCCAACCATGGGATTGTTTGCAGACATTAGAAAAAGGGAATTATTGCATTGATAAATGTCAGGTCCTGCGTTTGCAGGTGTAGGAGGTTGTGTAACAACGATTGTTTTTGATACAGAAGCTGTACATCCTGCAGAATTTGTAACAGTCACTCTATATAGCCCGCCGGTATTTATATTTATTGATGATGAACTATCTCCAGTTGACCAATAATATGAAGTTCCACCGGAAGCAGTGAGAACAGCAGAATGCCCAAAGCAAATCGAATCGGGTCCAGATAAGGAAGCGTTTGGATTTAAGCTGTGATGAATAGTTACAGTTGAAGAGCTTGAAACACATCCGTTTGATAGCGTCCATCTTAGTACTGCAATATTTCCAGGATGGACTGTTACTGTCGTAGTAGGCGAATTAACATTATCAATACTAGCAGTTCCACTCACTAATGTCCAACGTCCTGTTGTTCCATTTACGCTGTTGGCAGACATTGTAAAGATTGAGTTGCCGTTGCATCGTGTTTGATTTTGTCCAGCGTTGGCGACAAACGAAGTAGGACTGCTTTCACTTGTATCATACACAACAAGAAGTTGATTAGTTAAATCTCTTGGACGAACAATTTTTGTAACTACTTTTTGTGATCCCGAGTTAGGTTTTACAAACTTTACTATCACACGATAGAAAGAGTCTCTTCCATTAATGAGACCAAAATGTAGTATTGGTGACATTTGTGAACCATGTCCGCTTCCGCCATCTACTTGCTGAATACCAGTAACATTTTGGCCGCTGCAATTTTGTACAATAGCGGTAGCGCCTGTAGCCACACGCGATCTGCCTGAACCTAAACTGATGAGAGGTAATACCTTCAAATAGGACAATGCTCCTGGCCCAATAAAATTATTTCTCCATAATTGATTGTTTCCATTGTTAATGCTAACATATAAATCTAAATCTCCGTCATTGTCATAATCTGCAAATGAAGCTCCTTCGCCATCGGCATTTACATTTATTCCGGCATTAGCATGCGAAAATCGAAAATCTCCCTGTCCATTAGAAGCATTCATTAGCAGAAAAGATGTGCCGCTGCCATTGGTCAAAAACAAATCTATTCTTCCATCGTGGTTTACATCGCCTAAAGCAATACCATCGACAGAATTTGTTCGGGGAAGTTCAGACGATGAGCCGGTTACAACTACATTAGCTAAAGAAAAATTACCGCTGTTTGTCCCTGTTTGTTCATAAATTACTGTTCTGCTTCCATCTGAAGGAAAACCTCCGTCTGTATATATAATATCAAAGTCTCCGTCATTATCGAAGTCTGCAAAAGCCACGCCTCCTTTGTTATCATTGGGCGCATTGTGATTGGGATTATTCACTCGGCTGAAATTTCCATTGCCATTGTTGATAAATAAATCTGCCTGATGTTCATTGTTGGGAGTGGTTCCATCCCTTCTTAACAAGAGGTCAATATCTCCATCGCCATCAAAATCCGCAGTAGTAGCATAATCGCCCATGCCTGAGTTGCCCAATCCTCTTAAGTTTGAATTAATAGTGTATAAGGAATAATTCCCATTGCCATCGTTCAGCAAAATTTCTTCTCCGAACTCATGGTTTTCAACTAATAAATCCAAATCACCATCGCCTTCCATATCAAACAAGGACAACCCTTCTGAATTCATACCATTTCCTCCTCGTGAAGTAAACCAACTCGGGTTGATAGTCATATGAAGGCTAAACGTGAAATTGGGAGAGCCGGAGTTTTTAAAAACATATAATACGGGCGAAGTATTGACGATGAAATCGTTGTCGCCATCATTATCAATATCACCTGTAACTACACTTCTTTCAGTAGTTGATAACGAATTAAAAAGTGAGCCTGTTACATCAGTAAATGTGTTGTTAGAGTTTTGAAAATAGATTCTTGTTTTAGATGTTGAGTTAAAGGTATTTACAATTAAATCTAACCTGCCATCATTATTAAAGTCGCACCATGCCACCCCACCATCTTTTTGACCACTAAGCGCAACTCCTGCTGTTGAAGCAACATTGCTGAAATTAGGTTGTGAAAAAAGTTTTGCAAAAGCGAAAAAAGTGAATACATAAAAAAGAGAGGCCTTCTTCATGTTTTCGTTTTTTTGAATTCCTATACGAAAACATGTTTAGAAAGGATTCTTAAAAAAAAAAATTAACAGAAAAATAAAATCACTTAATTCTAAAGAAACAAACGGCAGCAAAATTTTATCAGAACACTTACAATTTAAAATAAATTGATTTTCTTGAACTTTTGTTGAAATATAATACGATTAAAATCCAATTTTGGTTGCGCAGATGCATATCTATACACATTGTTTTTTAAAATTGCAACGTTTTTAATTTATTAAATGGCAAAAAAAATAGGAAAAGAAACTTATATCTACTGGTACAAGCTGATGCTTCTTTTAAGAAGATTTGAAGAGCGTGCGGGGATGTTGTATGGACAACAGAAGATAAGAGGCTTTTGTCATTTGTACATAGGCCAGGAGGCAGTTGCTGCAGGACTTGTTACCGCACTACGCAACGATGATAGGGTAATCACAGCATACCGCGATCATGCTTTAGCCATTGCCAAAGGGATTAGTCCTCGCGCAGCAATGGCTGAGTTGTTTGGCAAAGCCACAGGGTGTTCCAAAGGGAAAGGAGGCTCGATGCATTTTTTTTCCAAAGAACACAATTTTTTCGGTGGGCACGGAATCGTTGGTGCACAAATAGCCTTAGGTGCAGGAATAGCTTTTGCAGACCAATATCTTGGAAAAGATAATGTCACTGTTTGTCTTTTTGGCGATGGCGCTGCCAGGCAGGGAATCCTACACGAAACATTTAACATGGCAATGATGTGGCGTTTGCCGGTCGTATTTATATGTGAAAATAACGGCTATGCTATGGGCACTTCTGTACAGCGAAGTTCAAACGTTACCGATCTTTCTAAACTTGGCCTGGCTTATGAGATGCCGTCCGAAAGTATTGATGGAATGAAATGCGAGAATGTTCACTTTTCCATAGAAAAAGCAGCCGAACGTGCGCGCAGCGGGAACGGGCCTACCTTTATTGAAATCAAGACATACAGATACAAGGGCCATAGCATGAGCGATCCACAAAAATACAGAACAAAAGAGGAGGTTGAAGCATATAAAAAACTTGACCCTGTAGAAACTACTCTGCAACACATATTAAAAAACAAATGGTTGACAGAGGAACAAGTGGAAAATATTTCTAAAGAAGTGGATGAGCAGGTGGATGATGCAGTTCAATTTGCCGAATCTTCCCCTTATCCAGACGATAGTGAATTGTATAAAGATATTTATAAACAAGAAGACTATCCGTTTTTAAGAGAGTAATAATCATTAATATTGCGTCTAATTTTAAATTTTTATGTCAGAGACACCGGAAAAAGAAATTACAGAAACAGAGCAAGTTCCAGAAAATGAAACAGCGGAAAACATATATGACCGCATAAGACTGTTTTTTGAACAAAAACAACAATTAATTACTTACGGAGGGGCAGCAGTTCTAACGCTGATCGCCATTGCAGTATTTATTTTTATAAAATGGCTGCCCGACAGAAACCTTAAAGCACAAAAAGAAATGTTTCGCGCCGAGTTGGCCTTTGCTAAAGATTCGTTTAACCTTGCTTTAAATGGCGGAAATGGTGCAAAAGGTTTCCTGGAAATAGGTAAAAAATACAGTTTCACTAAAGCAGCCAATCTAAGCAACTACTATTCCGGATTGTGCTATCTGAACTTAAAACAATACGATAACGCTATTAAATACCTGAAAAAATTCAATACATCCGATCCGCTAATAAAGGCGGCCAAGTTCAACGCCATTGGAGATGCATACGCAAAACTTGGTAAACTAGATGAAGCATGCAACTTTTATAAAAAAGCTGTCTCTGCCGCTAAAAATGATGTGTTTACCCCTTACTATCTTTTCAAAACAGCTTTATGTTTGGAAAAAACAAAAAATTATCCTGAAGCCAAAAAACTACTGGAGGAGCTCAAGCAAAACTATCCAAACACAGACGAAGGTAGGGAGGCTGAAAAATATCTCGCAAGGGTGAGCGCTGCTATGTAAAAATTGTCGCATGATAAAAAAAGTATGTGTTATTGGGGCGGGAACCATGGGAAATGGCATAGCACATGTATTTGCCATGAATGGTTTCACCACCCATCTTTCCGATGTATCGCAGGGCGTTTTAGATAAAGCGATAGAAACCATTAGCCGCAACCTGGATAGGATGATTGCCAAAGGCTCCATTGCAGAAGCTCATAAACATCAAACGCTTGAAAACCTGAAATGCTTTACAGATAATGCTCTTGCCGTTCAGGATTGTGAGTTGGTGGTTGAGGCAGCCACAGAGAACGTGGACCTTAAACTCAAAATTTTTTCTGAGCTCGATAAAAATGCCCCATCAAATGCAATTCTAGCTTCAAACACTTCTTCTATTTCCATTACAAAAATTGCATCTGTTACCAAACGGCCAAACAAAGTTATCGGGATGCATTTTATGAATCCCGTTCCAGTTATGAAATTGGTAGAAGTCATCAGGGGATATGCCACAGATGACCAAACCACCGCTACAGTAATGGAAACGGCTAAGCAACTCTCAAAAGTTCCCGTTGAGGTGAATGATTATCCCGGATTTGTAGCCAACCGAATCCTCATGCCTATGATTAATGAGGCTATTTATACACTTTACGAAGGCGTGGCAGGGGTAGAGGAGATTGACACGGTAATGAAATTGGGAATGGCTCATCCGATGGGGCCGTTGCAGTTAGCAGATTTTATCGGGCTTGACGTATGCCTGGCCATATTGAAGGTTATGCACGAGGGCCTGGGAAATCCCAAATATGCTCCCTGTCCTTTGCTGATTAACATGGTAACGGCCGGTCATCTGGGGGTGAAATCAGGCGAAGGTTTTTATACCTACACCCATGGAACAAAGGAACTAATAGTGGCAAACCGCTGGAAAAAATCTATTCTGCAATAATTTGAATACATTCAAATAGGTAGCAGTTCGGAATTGGTTTTTATTTCAGACTCTATATAATTAAATGTGGTAAGAATCTCTGCTTTTTGAGGCTTTACACAAACTGTATGTTCGAAGTGTGCAGATGGTTTGCCGTCTATTGTTACAACCGTCCAGTCATCGTCCAAGGTTTTTACGTCTCTTGAGCCCATATTTACCATTGGCTCAATGGCAATAGTAAGATTGGTAATTAATTTTTTCCCTTCTCCCCTTTTTCCAATGTTGGGCACCTGAGGTTCTTCATGCAGTTTTTTCCCAACGCCATGTCCTACCAGTTCTTTTACACAAGAATAAGGATGTTGTTTTTCACAATAGTATTGTATGGCGTATGATATATCTCCTACCCTGTTATTAGTAACGGCTTTTTCTATACCGAGGTACAAACTTTGTTTAGTCACTTTCATCAGTTGCTGAATATCCTCAGATACTTCTCCAAAAGCAAAAGTGTAAGCCATGTCGCCGTGAAATCCATTAAGATACACTCCGCAATCCACGCTTACAATATCTGTGCTTTTAAAAGGTTTATCTGATGGAAATCCATGCACCACAGCATCGTTTACAGATATGCATAAAGTGTAAGGATAGCCATTGTAATTTAAAAAAGACGGTGATGCTCCGTTGTCTTTTATCATCTCATAAGCAAGCTTATCCAACTGCAATCCAGTCTTTCCAATTTTTAGTTCTTTAGCAATCATACCCATTACTTTACTCACCAGGAGAGCGCTTTGCCTCATCATTTCAAGTTCGGTTTCTGTCTTCGCTTCAATGGCCATAAAAAACTTTGATAGCTTTCTTAAAAACATTACACCGGAATACGAAAAGGATTAGAAAAAACCTAAACAACAAAATTTCAGAAAAAAAAATTGTTCTACATTACATGCTCGCCATCGCGTAACCCTGTCTTCCTTTTATTCTGCCTGACGAAGTAAGACCGTCATAATGTCGATTTAACAAGTGAGTTTCGATATTTTGAAGCGTATCTAGTATTACTCCTACCATGATGATAAGGGAACTGCCTCCGTAAAATAGGGCAAATGATTGTTGAACTCCCACCAACATGACCAGCGCAGGCATAATAGCCACAAAGCCCAAAAAGAGAGCGCCCGGTAAAGTGATTCTTGAAATTACTGCATCTATAAACATGGCGGTGGGCTTGCCCGGCTTCACACCCGGAATAAAGCCATTATTGCGCTTAAGGTCATCCGCAATTTGAACAGGATTTATAATTAATGCAGTATAAAAATAAGTAAAGGCTACGATGAGAATAAAATAAGTAATATTGTAAGGAACGGAACGAATATCATTAAATGCAATCAGAAATTTGCTGTTTTGGTCGAAACCAGGTAAGAATTGTGCTATGGTAGCGGGCAAAAACATGATAGCCTGAGCAAAAATAATAGGCATTACACCGGCCGCATTTATTTTAAGTGGCAAATATTGACGTACCCCACCAGCCTGCATCATTCTCCCTCCCTGAACGATATTCCGCTTGGCGTATTGAACAGGTATCCTTCTTGTGCCTTGCACCAGCAAAATACAGGCAGCAATAACCACCAGCAGGAAAGCAATTTCAACTACAAAAACAATCATTCCTCCACTCTTTAATCTGGAAGAAAACTCCTGTATAAGCGCTTCGGGAAGACGGGCCAGAATACCCACCATGATAAGTAGCGATATTCCGTTACCTAAACCTTTGTCGGTTATACGCTCTCCCATCCACATCACAAATAATGTTCCTGTGGTAAGAACTATTACTGTGGATATGGCGAAAAGAGTTGGAGAAATAAGAATAGCTTCACCATCCACATTGGTTAAATACACCACATAACCCATCCCTTGAAAAGTGGTAACTGCAACGGTGAGCCAACGTGTATATTGATTGATTAGCCTTCTACCGCTTTCCCCCTCTTTTTGCAGTTTTTGAAAATAAGGGACTACAATGGTAAGCAGTTGAATAGCAATAGATGCTGAAATGTAGGGCATTATACCTAATGCAAAAACAGATGCTCTGCTGAAAGCTCCGCCGGCAAACAAATTTACCAGCCCTAAAATACCACCTGCACCCTGGCTTTTTACTGTTGCCAAAGCGCTGGGGTCAATTCCCGGTAAAGTAATAAAAGTACCAACCCTGTAAATTGCAATCAGGCCAAGCGTGAGGAGGATTCGCTGGCGCAGTTCCTCAATTTTCCAGATATTGCTAAGGGTTTCAATCAATTTTTTCATTAAAACAATTTAACTGGCTTTTATTCAACAAGTGTTACAGTACCGCCAAGCGCTTCAATTTTTTGTTTGGCGCTTTCGCTAATCGCATGGACACTTACATTTACTTTAATTGTAAGTTCACCATTTCCTAAAACTTTAACCAAGTCGTTTCTACCAATTAGTTTATGTGCCCTTAAATTTTCAATTGTAATATCGGTAAGTTGATATTTTTCAGCCAAAAGCTGAATTTTGCTTAAATTTAAAGGAACATAAGTTTTTCTGAAAGGGTTATTAAAGCCGAACTTTGGCAATCGTCTTTGGATAGGCATTTGACCGCCTTCGTGTCCTTTTTTTGTTTTGTAACCAGAGCGGCTTTTTGCACCTTTATGACCGCGGCCCGCGGTACCGCCTTTTGT
>JAVQWQ010000015.1:0-28498 GCA_033578915.1 Chitinophagales bacterium
CAATAAGAGAAAAATAATTGTAACATCGGAAGGACTGCTTTGTAAAAAGAATTTTGTGAAATGTTTATTCCATAAGAAAAAAGAAAAAAATAGTATTGAAGAAAAAATAATTTGAAATAATAAAGTATTACTTAAAATCTGTGAATACGAATAATGCTCGTCATTGAACCATCTAAGGAGCGATTGAGGTAAACCTAGTCCTAACGCTACAACAAGAAATTGTTGAAAGGTTTCCAGGAGCGAAAAAATGCCTATTTCGCCCATACTTAGTGTTCTTGTAAAGAATGGAACAATGAAGAAATTAGAAGTGGATAAAACTAAGGTGCCAATAATATATGATGATAATTTAGCTAATGCGTTAATCGGAGAATTAGACATTTATTTTTTATGTAAGTAAATAAACAAACCATATTGCGATAGGCTTTGTGAAGGTTGAAATTTATTAAGTAACCATCGAATGGAGTTTTTTAGTGTGTTTATAATTATGGTTACCAAAGGATGAATATACTTCATGCGGGTTAAAAAATCAGTTGCACTTAACGATGAAAACTGAATAGGATAAGTTATTGTAGCAAGTATTTTGTTTTTATCTTCTTTATAAATTAAATTAAGTCCACGTTTTTCCGCGAAAATGCCAAAGGTTTTTGGTGCAAAAATTGAAATCATATCTGGCGGTGGGGTGCTCAGCCATAATTGGTCAACTAACATAGAATTTTTATTTGGCGCATTACAAAAGATTACGCCTTTATCGGAGAGACGACTCAACACTTTATCTAAGAAATTATATGGCTGATCTACGCATCCTATTGTTCCACACGAAAACACCAAATCAAAGATTTTATCATCGGGCATTGATGTACTGTAGTAAGGGCCAAACTTTTCACAAGCCTCTTTAATTGCTTTTTCAGAAACATCTATTCCATAAACTTCATAGCCTTTTGCCCTAAGGTATGCTGAAAGAAAACCGGTGGAACAACCAATTTCGAGTATTTTTTTGTTTTTACTAATATCATTTTCTTCAACAAATTGAATTGCTGCTCGGTATGAAGGCCACTGCTTTAAATATAAACCACATAAGCCTAATTGATTTTTATCAATCATTCTTTTTATTATATCAGAAATTTCAAAATAAGATTGATAGTGAGCATATTTTCCGTAAAGTTCATCAAAATAGTTTTTGTTTTTATCGCGGAGCGTAAATCGAGCAAGACAGTCCCGGCAATCGTAGATATTGAAAGTCCAATCAAGATCGGAATAAGGCTTGAGTTCATTTATAAACTTTATATTGTCCGAGCCGCAAATGTTACATTTCATATTTATAAAAAGTAAGAATTTTAAAGTACCGAAATATGTGTTCAATATCTATTTTCATGTTGAATCAAATTATTGACCAAGCTTTCAAATTTATTTTTTTCATTGTTGGCATTTAACTCGTTAGCCGCTTTATGAGAGTTGAATTTATAGTTCTTTATTTGCTCAACAGTAGTATTTCGGATTTTTTGAGCAAGGCTTTTCGGGGAGTAATCATCTGCTACAACACCTAACTCAAATTTCTTTACATAATATGACATCTCTGGGTTTGGAGATATTGCAATCATTAATCTCGATTGAATATATTCAAAAAATTTATTTGGCAATGCGTATTCGTAAGATTTACACGATGGTGGAAGTAAAAATAAACCGATATCGTATTTGTTAGAGTACTCTATAATCATATTTCCCGGTATTGGGTCAAGAATTTTCACATTAGAAAAAGATGATGCTTTGCTCTGAAGAAACTTAATGTAATTTCCAAAAAATGGATTTGAAACCAAAAGTAGATGCAACTCATAGTGGCTTGGAAGATATTTCATCAGCTCAATCATCATTTCCGTTTTTCTGTTTGGATCTGCTAATCCATGATGTATGATTTTAATTTTTGAGGGATCTACGTCCTGTGGAGCTAAGTTTGAGTAATAATCAGGGGCATTTAAAATCACAGGAACCTCTCGATGGGTAATTTTCTCATATTCCTTAGCTATCCAATGACTTACTGTTGTCATGATTTTTTGTTTTTCAAAGTAATTTTTTAGGAGATATTTTTCTTGTTGTTTAATTAACCAATCGGACAGATTGGATGCGGAATATTCATAATAATATTCATGTGCATCTACTAAAACTTTACCTCGTAATCCAAGCAATTCAATTATTAAGAGTGGTCGTATATCGTGAGCTATTATGAGATCAAAATTCTTAAAAGGCAATGAGTATGAGAGCTCTCTAATATTATAAATGTAGTAAAAAGTTCTTTTATGCAACCCGGCGAACATTAAAACACCAATGAGTATCTTTCTGAAAGTTGAAAGTTGTCGAAATACTGGCTTGAGTTCATAGTATATACAACATTCTGATCGATCTGGTTTGTCATATCCAATAACAAAAAGTTCGTATTCGCCTGAAGAAAGCCAGTCTATTTGCCTTTTTACTCTCTGAGAGGATTTAACACTGCTTGCAGCAATTATTAAAATATTTCTTTTTCTCATTCAAAAAACAATTGATACCAGCGGGTTAGATACATGTATTTCCAAAGTGTTACGCTATGATTTTTACGGCCCTTTATATGTTCCTCAAAACACTTTCTTACATAATTAAGGTTTAGGTAATTTTTCATATTTTGATTTGAGGAGTGAATCATATCCCCTAACTTGTCATAGAATATCTTTTCTTTCATCCATCTATCCATTGGCGCTTCAAAACCAACTTTATTGTTTCTTTTAAAAATAATCTCCGGCAATATATCTTTTACTGCATGCTTCAAAACATATTTTACCTCTCCGTTTCTAATTTTATATTCTGAGGGAATATTCATAACAAAATCGAGCAGTTGATGTTCCAGGTAAGGCACCCTGACCTCCACGCCAAACTTCATAGAATTTTTGTCTTCGATACGTAGTTGATGATGCAGCTTCATTAAGAAGTGATTTCTTACGTTGTGGTTTAACGTTGGGGAGTTGAAGAACTCCATAAAGAAACTCTTTTCTTTAAATTGTTTTTTGAATTCCTCATTCACCAGAGGGTTGTAAAGAGATATTAATCGCTGCTTGGCAAAAGCCGGAGCCAGCATAAAGGCAAAGAGCTGAAGAGTAAACCTGCTGCTGAATTGTTTCTGTGTAAACAGAAAAATCTCTTTTATTAGTTTTGACCACTTTAGCTCTCTGAACAGCTCATAGAAATAAAAGGCAGCCATGTAATCGTATGAAAACATTTCGTCTGCACCTTGTCCATTCAAAAGAACTTTTATGTTATGCTCCCGCGATTTCTTGTACACACACCAACTTGCATACACAGATGCACTCATATAAGGTTCTTCTTGCTGATAAATCAGGTCGTCAAATTCATCCAACAAAGTCTGCGCTGTGGGATATGCATAATAAGTTTGTGTGTTTTTAGCAGCGCTCACAGCTTCTACATATATGGTTTCATCTTTTTCCCAGTTTTTATCATACACAGCCGAGAAAGCATATATCTTATCATTCTTTTTTTGCTCTCTCATCAACGATAAAAGTGTAGAAGAATCAATACCGCCAGATAGCGCAATGCCCACTTCTACATCACTAACCAGATGCAACCGGGTTGTTTCTTCCAGTTTTTTTCGAAGTATTCGGGTAGAATCCTCAAAACTTTCCTTACGTTCTTTTACTTCGGGCAAGTAATACCATTGAGTAAGAGCAATTTCTCTTGAGTTTAAATCAATCTCAATCTGATAGCCCGGTTTTAAGTTTAAAATGTTTTCGAAGCAGGTTTCAGCAGCGTGGTCTGTACGATTAAATACCACAAAATCATATAACATGTTTTCGTTCAACTCCGGCTTAACTAAACCCGATTTTAATATCCCTTTTATTTCAGAGCAGAAAATAAAGTATTGTTCATTGAGAAAGTAGTAAAAGGGTTTTATGCCAAAGCGATCACGTGCTCCAAATATTTTTTGATTTATTTTATCGTATATTACAAAACTAAACATTCCATTAAGCTCGCTAAGAGCTTTGCTGCCTTTTAACTGATAAAGCGCGAGTATGACTTCGGTATCTGACCGCGTCTTAAAAGAGTAGCTTGAAGAAAGCGAAGCTCTGAGCTCGCGGTAGTTGAAAATCTCTCCATTAAAAACAATTGCATAGTTTTCATCATTAGTTAATAGAGGTTGGTTTGCGCTTTCTTGCAGGTCTATTATACTGAGCCTGACATGTCCAAGGCTAACTTTTTGATGTTCGTAGTATCCGCGGCCATCCGGGCCCCTGTGATTAATAACATCAAGCATTTTATTCACCTCACGATAGTAAGACTTTTCATTTCTAATTGATATAATACCAGCAATGCCACACATACAAATAAGTCTTATTCAGATTAAAAATTAAGAGTTACAACAATTATTTGTGAAGTTTTTATTATGAATAAAATGCTTTTATTATATCTTATCAATTCTATAAGTCATCATTGGCTTGAATGGCATCAGATATCTTAGAAAACTGTTGGCAAACCAACTAAATTTTAAAAACAAAGGATAGTAACTCGGATAATCTGTAAATGTTCTAGGGGGGTTTTCCCATATTTTGTCAAACTCACTTAATGTTAATCCTAATTTCTTGGCTACATAAATGTGGTCCTCACGAATAATGTTAGGTTCATAAGGAGGTGCCATCAATTTCCGTATAGCTTCATCACGTGTAAGCTCTCCATTTCGAATATAAGCACTGAAGGTTACTTTGCGTTTATCAATTTCAAATTTTTGATATAACCAAACCCCTATGATATATCTTGTAAATATATTTTCATGATGGTGACCGCCGTAATCTTTCCAGTTATAAAGACGTGAAATGAGTTTTTTAGCTTCATTTTTATTATAATTAATATGATAAAATGGGCGATATATTTTAATATTTTTAAATAGAGTAAAATAAATTATGTCCTGCAACAATAGATTTGGGAATGTATCAATTTTTACGCTTCCAAACTTTTTTTGGATATATGCTAACAATCTTCCATCTGTGTAAGTCCATGCTGTTGGTTGTTTGCCCTCAGTTCTAAAATTATTTCCGACAAATACATATGAAACGTCAAATTTATTTGCAGCACGATATAAGGTTGACAATATTGCCAAATCAGTAGGCGCATCTGCCCACGGTAATCCAGATTTTAAGTAAGCCAAAAGTATATCTCTGAATTCGTTCCAATTAATTACGTGAGTATAAAGATCTGTATTTGTTGCTTCTAAAACATTTCTAAGGTTAGCAACTGAAATATCTGTATTCCAGCCGTTATCCAAATGAACTGCAAGGGGGCGAAGGCCTAATTCTTTAGATAGATGTAGCAGATAAGTACTATCAGTTCCACCACTAACACCAACAACTACATCGTATTTTTTTTTAAATGATTGTTTTTTTATTTTATAAACTAAATCCTTGAGGTATCTAGTTCCTCTTTCATCGTTCGGATTATCTGCCGAAAGAGCATCATGTAATTTGCAGTAGTTGCATTCCCCTTTTTCGTCAAATGTAATTTCCGGCACTGATGTATCCATCACACATCTGCTGCAAATAACAAATTTGCTATTGTCAAGAATAAAGTTTTCAGAGAATCTCATTTTAATTAATGTTTGACTTATTGGAGTAAACTTCTTGCAACAACTTCTGCTGCATTACCCATACCATAAATGCCTTCCTCGAAACTAAACGAGTTTAAAGACTTCCATTTTGAGAATATTTCGATTGGTTCGGTTAATAAATTAATACGTAAATCAATCAATTCTTGCCAACCGGTATCGGGCATTACAACCAAGGCCTGCTTGCCGGCAAAGTAGGACTCCTTTTGTAATCCTCCACTATCTGTTATAATGTTTTTTGCAGCTTTAATTAGCCCCATCATCTCTAAATAACCAAGAGGCTCGATTAGGATAAGGTCCTTAGTTAGATCTTTAAGTGAAAACTCGGCAATTCTTTTCTTTGTCCTTGGATGAACTGGAAATATAACAGGATATTCTTTGCTGACTTTTTGCAACTCATACAATATTGTTGCAAGCGTTTCAGGAGAATCCACGTTATAATCTCTATGCAGTGTAACAACTACAAATTTTCCTTCATCCAATTTATGCTCTTTCAGACAATCATATCTAAAATAAGGTTGTGTCTTTAAAAAAACATCATACATTACATCTCCTGCAAAAATTACACCTTCAGTGATTCCTTCATTTTGAAGGTTGGAAAGTCCTCTCTTAGAAGCACAGAAAAGCTTTGAAGAGATTTTGTCCACCAATACCCTATTGATCTCTTCGGGCATATCTTTCGGATGCATTCGAATACCGGCTTCTACATGAGCAACCGGAATCTTAAGCTTTGCAGCCACTAAAGCTCCTGCCAAAGTTGTGTTCGTGTCTCCATACACTAAAACAAAATCAGGTTTCTCGGTTAGTAACACCGGTTCAAACTTAATCATTATCTTAGCAGTCATTTCAGCGTGAGTCCCGGAGCCAACCTCTAGATTATATTTTGGCTCGGGAATTTTAAGACTTTGAAAGAACACATCGCTCATATTGAAATCATAATGCTGGCCTGAGTTTACAATCACTTCCTTTATATTATATTCTTGTAAAGCTTCACTTACAACAGACGCTTTAATAAATTGTGGACGGGCTCCGACTATAGAAACTATTTTCATTTTTTGTTTATTTCTTTCTCAAAAAAGTCAATCATCCATTGGTTAAAGTCTATTTTTTCTACTAACAAATGATTTCTTCTATTGCTCCATTCTACCTCTAAATCTGGCTTTTCTAAAACCCTCTTTACTGTTGCCAAAATCTCTTCTTCTTGTTCCGGAAAATATCCGAAAGCAAGTTTAAAACGATGTTCCAACTCATCAATTACAGAACTCTTTCCTATGAATGTATTAATTCTGATGGCAGGCACCCCCATTACAGCAGCTTCTATAGTCATTGTTTGAGAGTCAGATATTATCATCTTAGCAAATGCTAAAACATGATGCATATCCCATGGTTGTATTTTGCCTCCGGATTTACCCTCAGAAGAATGAATGATGTCATATCCATTCAATAGTTCGAAGAGTTTATTCTTCAGTCTTTCATTTATTCCTCTGGCCCCTTTATCATGATGTGCACTTAAAGCGACTGATCTAAATATTATGTATTTCTTTTTTATTAAGCCGTACTTCTCTAGGATTTTTTCATCAGGGGTAAAATTATTTGGATGCAAATATGCAAATTCATGATATGAATTATATAGAACTCTTTTACTTCTCCATTTTTTAAAACGCAAACAATCCGGGTTAATAATTTTTGAGCAGAAAGGGTAAGATAGATATGCATACAAAGGCACCACATCATCATCATCTTCATTGAAATTAAAAGACTTAACATTTGATAATATGGACAAATGTCCAATCGAAACAGATGTGCCAAAAGCAAAATCTAATTTATGTTGTTTGTGTAATTTCCAAATTCCAATATCTCTTTTTATAAGCTCAATTAGCATATTAAAAATACCCTTCTTGGGCTTACTAAGATTTATAAAATCAAACTGATAGTGTTGTAATAGAGAATTTGTGATTTCTTTATCTCTACTTGTGATAAAAATTGTGTGGCCTTTTATTTTTAGATAATTAATAAAGTTTTTAAATAGATGCACATGTGCTGGATGCCCTATATCAAATAAAATTTTCATAGATTACTTATACAATCTTTCATTATCCTGAATATCCATCCACATGGCAAACAAAAGAAATTGGATTGAAGTAAGAAACAAAAATCCAAAGCCAAGGAAGGTAATCGGGTTCACTTCTACTCCGCTTATAACACGGATAAATATTTTAACTCCATACGGTAAAGAAAGCAGAAGGAGTAATATGCCCAAGTGATATAAAATAAACAGAGGATGAAAGTCTCTGAAGAGGTATTTTATCCAGAGCCGCTTAAAAAAGGATTTGAACAATAACCAGCTCACTCTGGGTATTACTTTAAAAATCTTCATCTTGCTTTGCTCGCCAACATTGTAAACCGGCTTAATTTCTACTTCGCGCAAGGTGCATAATGCTATATTTAATTTAACCAACATGTCATTAGGCATTCCATAACTGCGGTAAATCTGATGCAGCCTGATGGCTCGCAGAGCGCTTAGTGAAATAGCCGTGTAGCCTGTTTGCGTATCGCTTACGCGCCAATAGCCGCTGGCAAGTTTAGTGAGAATAGATAATATAGAATTACCGAAAAAACGCACCTTAGGAATTACCAACCACGCGCTGCGATGAATAAGGCGATTACCTTTTACATAATCCACACCCTCTGCTACAACCGGCATGCAAATGCGCTCCAGTTCCTCAGGATCCATTTGTCCATCGCCTGCCATGACTGCTGTACAGTCAATACAATGATCTTTGCACCATTTGTATCCCGTGGCAATGGCTGCTCCTACCCCACCGTTTACCGTATGATTAATCAATATGATCCTATCGGTTTCGGCATGTGTATTTGCAACTTGATGTGGGGTAAAAAGATTCTTTTCATCAATAGCTTTTTGATGTAAAACTTCCTCGGCACGATTGTATCGTGTAGTAGAAAAACCCATCTGTGTGGTGTCGTATATAGGAGATGTTGGCGGGCTTTGGGCAATGTATTTCATAACCACCTCGGCCGTTTTGTCTTTACTGCAATCGTTTACAACCACAATCCTATCTACAAAATCAGGCATGGTTTCTATAACAATGCCTATTTGCTTCTCCTCATTATAGCACGGCACTACAACAGCAATGGTCTTGTTTAGAAGCATGAATGTTTTTTATGATAAATGCTTTATTAGCTGTTTTAAGCGTAATATAAAAACAAACAAAGCGTAAATTCCTAAAACAAAAACTGAAAATTCTGTTACGTGAATATATCTTAATTGATATGAGCCGTGAACAATAGGCAAAACTAATAGCGATGATATATAAATATATGCAACGCTAAACAGAGGCATTATGTGTTTTAGTTCCTGAGCTTTCAAAAACCAAAGAATCAAATTGATGACAAGCAAAGCCCAGAATGAAAACAAAATGATATAGGTAAATTTTGATTTATTGCAAATCTCATAAGCCAGATGCACTGCATAAATCCAGAAATTTTTGGGTTGATTGTAATCAATCACAGTTCTATATTTTATGTCGTCCAGACCTTTATAATTAAATCCTTTGAAGATATAATCGCGTAAACCAGGGCTAAATGTCTCCATTTTATATTCACCATCAAACATGCGGAGTGATGTATCTTCCGGCATCTTTTGGTTTACAATCAAATCATAGTTTGTTTTCATCAAAGAATAATAAAAAGAAGTTTTAGGCTCTACAAAGCTCAAACAATATTTCTTTAACCTATGTGCGGTAGTTGTAGGAATATAACCAGTAGTATCATTTTCATATTTCCTGATATAATTTGGGTCTGTCATCCTTTCTTTGGCATAAAGAAAAACACTTTTGAATCTACTAAAGTCAATTGGTGAAAACTTTCCTTTTATGATGAAGTTAATTACCATTCCAATTAATACTACTCCGAAAAATATAAGCCCAAAACGAAATAATCTTTTTTTGCTCTTTGCCCCTAATATCATTCCAAATAGCGGTATAAGAATATTTACAACACAGTTGGGGCGTATCCACATGGTTGCAAATGCAGACAATGACAATACAAAAAATGCAGCATACGATTTTCTGTTTAGAAAAAATATAGCTGCTGCCACCGTGAGCATAAGGAAAGAGGTGTATAGAGATTCAGAATAGAGAAAAAAGTTATGCCTAAGGGTATGCGGCTGAACTGTAAATAGCATGATCCCTGTGGCAGCTATCCATGCAGAAATATGAGAATATCGTGCAAGGCAAAAAATTAAAACAATTGCGCTGATGGTGTATATGATGGTCTGCACCATTGTAATACCCAAAATATTGAGATGGAAAACTCTACATGCTGCTAAAAAGAGAGGATAACCCCATGGAACTTGTGTGGGGTGTGGCGGCAGCGGAAGACGGCCTTCTTGCACCATTTTTGCCATCCAAAAATACTGGAAGGTGTCCATTGAAATTCCTGGCAGAGGTATATAAATGTAAAATGGCAGATGAGAAAACAGTACAGATAAAACAACAAGTAACGCTGCAGAAAAAACCGGCCTTTGATGTATAAAATTTCGAAATGCCAGAAACATCCAGACAAAAAAAATTAATTTAATGATTTTGAAATATTTTTTGATATAAGGAGTTATTGTTGAAATGATTCGTCTAATAAAAATTAGTATTTAAACTTTCTTAAACTAACATACAGTTCATGGTTGCTGCAGATTTTTGTAATATGATTTGGAGGATTTTTATCATCAACTTTCTCTTATTCATTATACCCTTTAGTGTTTTTGCAGGTACAGGATTCGACCATCATGTAACAGGCGGAAAAAACACAGGGCCTATAAGCGCTCCGGGCATTTATCAGGGATTTAGCACGCCTCGTTACAAAGGATTTTCCTACCGTTCCTTTTATTTAAAAATGCGCGATAGCACCTTACTGGCTACGGATGTATTCTTACCCAAAAACCTGGAAGCAGGAAAAAAAATTCCCGCCATTCTGTATATAACCCGTTATGTACGCTCTTTGAAGGCAAAGTTCCCTATAAACGTACTCAAACACCCTCTTCTGGTAGTTGTACCTGAAAAAGAGATAGAATTTTTCACATCTCATGGTTATGCCTGCATTATTGTTGATGCACGCGGTTCCGGAGCTTCGCTCGGCTCTCGAAAAATGGAATTCAGCGCAGAAGAAATAGCTGACGGAAAAGAAATTGTGGATTGGATTATTAGTCAGCCCTGGAGCAATGGCAAAGTAGGAACAACAGGAGTAAGTTATGTAGGGACATCTGCAGAGATGCTTTTGGTAAACCAACATCCGGCGGTCAAAGCATGTATTCCACGCAGCAGCATTTTCGATTTATACGGACACATCATGTTTCCCGGCGGTGTTCGTGCCGGCCCGTTCATAGAAATTTGGGGGAAAACCACCCAGAGCCTCGACCAGAATGAATTTTCTGTTTTTGGCAAAAAGGCAGAGCGACTGTTATTCGGCATTAATCCGGTTCAGCGCGACAAAAAGCACAACTTATACCAACAAGCTATTGCTCAGCATAGTAGCAATTTCGACATTATCAAAGGTATCCGAAAAGTTGAATGCAGGGACGAAGTGCATGAGGGCCTTGGCGTAAACAGCGAGTCTTTCAGTGTTCACCATTATAAGGAAAAGATAGAAGCATCAGGCACGCCTATATACAGAATCGGAGGTTGGTACGATGGCGCATTGTGCAAAAGTGTTATAGATGGTATGAATAATACTGCTAATACGCAAAAAGCGCTTATAGGCCCCTGGGATCATGGCCCGCAGAATAACGTAAGCCCTTTTGCAGCTCATAAAAAAGTGGAGTTTGATGTGCTTACTGAAATGCTTCGCTTCTTTGATTTTCATCTAAAAGGTATTCAGAATGGGATTGACAAAGAACCAAGACTGCGCTACTACACCATAGGAGAAGAAACATGGAAAACAACCGATGAATGGCCGCTTTCCAACCAGGTGCGCAAGCGTTTTTATCTTAATTGCGATAAGACTTTGTCAAACTATGTGCGAAGTGAAGGAAAAATTGAATACAAAGTAGATTACACAGCGTGCAGCGGTGTCACTTCGCGCTGGAACAGCATCACTCAGTTATATATGAACGGGCCAACCGATTACGGAGACAGAGCAGAAGAAAACAAAAAACTCATATCGTTTACTACACCGCCTTTGGATAAAGTGATAGAGATTACCGGCCATCCGTGGGTAGATGTTTATTGGAGTGGCGATGCAGAAGACGCTACGGTTTTTGCATATCTTGAAGATGTGTCGCCGGATGGAAAGGTATCCTACATAACAGAAGGTATGTTCAGGCCGGCACATAGGAAAATATCTGATAAACCTATTTACTACAGCGATGTGCCTCAGCATAGCTTTTTGTGTACTGATAAACAGCCATATAATCCTAATGAGATCATAAGGCTACAGTTTGATATGCTTCCTATTTCTTATCAAGTAAAAAAAGGGCATTCTATTCGTATCAGTTTTGCAGGAGCAGATGTTGGGCATTTCGATTTACCTGATCAATGCCCGCAATATTTTACTTTTTATTGCAGCCGCATTTATCCTTCAGCAATAGAACTGCCGATTATAGAAGGTTGCTATCCTTCCGCTTTCACTGAGTAAATACGAATTATTGAAAATTTTTCAATGAGCTATACTTAGAAAAAAAAAACTGAATTGACGCCTGTTTGATATTCCCTAAGGAATTAGGCAGTGTCACAATTCTATAAATATTTAAAATCAACATTCGGGCTTAGCTCCAGCAACGTACTTTTAATAAGCTTGATAACCAATTCTACATCTTTTTTATCTACTAATTCAACAGTTGTATGCATGTACCGCATAGGAAGCGAAATTAATGCAGAGGGCACCCCGCCTTTGGTATAAGCCCACGCATCGGTATCGGTGCCTGATGATCTGGAGGCAGCATCCATTTGATATGGAATCTGGTGTTTTTCAGCAGTATTTCTTATCAGCCTGAGCAACTTGTTGTGCACAGGAGGAGCAATGGTCAGAATCGGCCCTTTCCCGCATTTATAATCTCCGTCTTGATTTTTATCAATCATAGGCGTAGAAGTATCATGGGCTACATCAGTAATGATAGCGCAATTAGGGTGAATAGTATGTGCAATCATTGCTGCCCCGTGTAAGCCTACTTCCTCCTGAACACTATTAACGATATATAATCCATATGGCAGTTTAATTCCTTCTTCTTTAAGCAACCTCGCAACTTTGGCAATCATGAAACCGCCTATCCTGTTATCTAAAGCTCTGCCGCCAAAATATCGGTCATTCAAAGTGAAGAAACCATCCTGAAAAGTGATAACCGTGCCCGGATGTATCCCTTTTTCACGCACTTCGTCTGCAGAGGTGCAGCCACAGTCCACAAATAAATTTTCAACTTTTGGAGTGATTTCATTGTTACCTGGCTTACGCAGGTGAATGGCCGGCCATCCAAACACGCCCGGTATTCGGCCTTTATCTGTATGAATCCATACCCTCATGGAAGGTGCAATCTGATGGTCGCTGCCACCGTTTCTTCTTACATATAAAAGGCCTTCAGAGGTAATATTTGAAACATACCACGAAATCTCATCTGCGTGCGCTTCAATAACAACTTTATAATCCGCCTTAGGGTTGATAACTCCATAAACTGTTCCATAAATATCTGCATGATATTCATCAATGGCAGGTTTTAGATATTCCAACCATACCTTTTGGCCTTCTACTTCAAAACCGGTGGGAGAATAGGTATTAATGTAATTTTCGATGAACTGAAGATCATCTTGTGAGAAAAAAGATGTTTCACTCATACATTCTTTTTAATGAATTTTCAAAATAGTAACTATAAAGCAACATTACGGAAAAGAGAGATAGAGAAGAAGTTACGTTTTAATTTTTAGGATGAATTTAAGATTTAGTCTAAGCCCGTTTCGGGATGATAATGCCCAAACATAGGCCTTGTCCTGGTTCTCCAGAGTCTATCTTCTTCCTCCATTTGTTTTTTTTCTTCCTCTGTCAGTGGTAAATCTTCAAGTTGATGTAAGGAAGGTTGGCCGGCATCAATCCAGCAGGTGTACCAGATATCTGCTACTGATTTGATAGCAGTGCGCATGCGACGCTCCACCATACCGGCCATGGCATCGCTATAGGCTTTACTGAATTCTTTTGAATACACGCGCATTAAAGTTGTGCCTCTTCCTTCGAACACATATTTTTTATCTTCCTCGAAAGAAGCACTCAATTCTTTCTCTAATCTAAATACCGTATCGAGCGCAGAATGGCTTTCTAGTATGATTCGCCAGATATAGTCCAGTGGACGGTCGATATAATCTGCTTTACCAATGAAATAATCATAGTCTTCACCAAACAACTCCGGTATGCGGCTCTCCCAAAAACCATGAATACCAACCTGATTCGTTAGCTGGCCATTGTAATTTTCAGTAGTATGCAGGGGCACACAAGCATCGGCCACATAGTGGCCCAGGTCAGCGCTCAGCTTAAGAATTTTGTTTTTGTCTTTGGCCTTAAAAGCATCTGACAGTCTGCGCATCATTACCTGAATATGCCAGGGAACAATACCATACGCCTTTAGCGTATCTTCCGAATATTTGGCTACTGCCTCTTTCCATGTGCGTGGAAAATCGCTGCAGGGGTAGGCACAATAATGATCTAAATCTATATAATGCCTGGGCGCTTCATCTGGAAGCGCGTAACGCCTCTTATCCGGATCAACAGCATGAGCGGTAATATATTCTATATGCTGTTTATAGAAATCTATCATCCCCGGAGGCAAAAGAAAAACTGCTATGCGGTTAATTCGCTGGTGTCCCCAAAAACCCCATGCAAAAGCAGATTTGAAACCAGTAAAAAGGATAATAAAAACCAAGAGAAGAAATTGTGACAACCTCTTAGGCATTGTAATAACATTTGTTATAAGCAACTTTTAGCGGGAAGCTCTTCAGAAGCAAGTTCTTTCAAATATAATGCCGTTTATTAATTTAAATGAGTTCAGTTGAAAAAAATTAATCTTCGGCTGACATTATGATGCCTCCGCCAATTACATCATTGCCCTCGTAAAAAACCGCACTTTGTCCGGGTGCAATTGCGCTCACTTTGTTGATGAATTCAACGAGGATTTGATTGCCTTCCTGCTGAATGTAGCTGCTTTCTCCTTCGTGTTTATATCTAATTTTAGTCACAGCAGGAATCTTATCCTTGATTGTTTCATATTTCTGCAGGTTGATTTTTCCAACCTTCATTTTGTGTTTCTTAAGGTCTTCTTCGCCTCCTAAAACAACTTTATTCTCATGCGGATGAATTGATACAACATACATTGGTTTGCCAAACGCCATGCCTGAACCTTTTCTTTGTCCAACGGTGTAAAAAGGATAACCTTCATGAGTCCCTATTTCATTACCCATAGTGTCCACAAATTTTCCTCCCTTTAGCTTTTGTTCCAATTCAGGATTTTTTCGTTTTAAAAAAGAACGATAGTCGTTATCCGGCACAAAACATATCTCATAGCTTTCGCTTTTGGCAGCCAATTCATGATATCCCATTTCTCGAGCCATGCGCCTTATTTCCGATTTATGAAAATTTCCAACCGGAAACATTGTTCTGCTTAAACAGGCCTGACTAATTCCCCACAACACATAGCTTTGGTCCTTATGTTCGTCTAATCCTTTTGATATCACATATCTTCCGTTTTCAGAGCGAATATTGGCGTAATGGCCGGTTGCAATATACTCGCAGCTTAATGCATCTGCTCTGCGAAGCAAGGCTTCCCACTTAATATGCGTGTTACAAAGAACGCACGGGTTGGGCGTGCGCCCGGCGAGATATTCATCCACAAAATTATCGATCACAAAATTCCCGAATTCGCTGCGTATATCCAGGATGTAATGACTAAAACCAACATCCACAGCCACTTGTCGGGCATCGTTGATAGAGTCGAGACTACAACAGCCAGTCTCTTTCTTTGCTCCGCCGCTGGTGGCATAATCCCATGTTTTTAATGGTTATTCCCTGACTTCATAACCCGTCTAATAGAATTGCCGTAACGGTAGTCTATTCCCCCGCTCAGTGCAACCAAAACACGCCCTCTCTTACTCATGAAAACAAAATTAACGCAAACGACTTGAGAAAAATAGCTACGCAGGCTTTATTAACCTTACACACTAATAACAATAAATGCCTACTTAAATTAGAATCTAGGGCAGAAAATCGTCTGGGGTTTGCGCTTTTTCCATGAGCCGGCATAGCTTAGCCCAATTTCAAATGCGCCTTGGGCCCTTGAACCAGCTATCAATTCACTAACGTTTATATCGTAAGCCACTCCAAGGCTAAGCCCGCTCCAATCAACTCCCGCAGTGATAATAACAGCTTCCTCATTCAGCAATCTTCCCCCTTTTTCTCCCCCCCACACAGCCTTGGTGTCGCCGCCAACAGCGCGAAACATAGCACCAATGCGAAAATTATTTCCTTCAGGGAAGCGCTCTTCAAACAATATACGTACATCTGCGGCAGCTATTAATTCATGGCTTTGCCCCTGATTCATATATATGAACTTGGGCTGAAGGTCGAAACGGCCTTTTAGCGGAAAGCGGACACCTGCATGGCCAACAAATTTCATATTCAAACGAACCGTGTCCACGTTGAGGAATGACACAGAGGGGCGGTTGAGGTGAAAAGCTGAAAAACCAGCATAAGCATTTAAGCGCTTATTAAAGCGGCCATACCACATCAGGCCGGTAGAAATATCCCAAAAAAGAAAATTATCATCAACTAAAAACTCTCCCGGGGGCAGGTTAGGATTATATGCAGACCCATCCCATTGGCTTCCGGTTTTGATTTGGCTGTAATCAATGACCCGGTTAAATATTTCACTTTGAACTCCTAATGCAAGGAAATGATTTCCACGCCTGTCGAGCGATTTGTGATAAGCAATTCCTAAACCTCCGCTGTTGGTGCCAAACTTTAACTCTCCTGCTTTGTCGCCAGTGTAAAAAGCACCAAAACCAAAAGCATCATTTTTACCAAAGGCCCTGTTTGTTCTGAAATCTACAGCGAAAGAATAGGTGCGAAAGAGCGGCACTGACTCGTTGCGGAGCACTTCATTCCACTGGCCCCTGAAAATTCCACTCAATCGGTAATTTCCATTAAAGGCTCCGATTAGAGCAGGGTTGAGGGTTTGTGGCATAATATAAAACTGAGACCAGTGAGGGTCTTGCGCCATTAACAGTACAGAAATAATGTTCAGCGATACCGCAAAAAATAACTTCTTCATTCTAGGCAATTGTATCAATCAAAAATAAAAAACGATTTACGAATAATCAAACTTATCGGACTAAATTAATGCTTCCGGTTTTTTCTACTACTCTTCCATTAAGATATGTCCCTTTTACATAGTAAGAATAAACACCTGTAGGAGCTAACTCTCCTTTATAAGTGCCATCCCACGATGTGAACTGGTTACCCAGAGAATCGAAAACTTTTTCTCCCCAGCGATTGAATATTTTTATTTCAAGACTCATGAGATTATTGCCATATACCTCCCATACATCATTAATGCCATCGCTATTTGGACTAAACATGTTTGGAATATAGAAAGCATTTCCATTTCCTACAAAAACATTGGTTTTGCCTTGTGCAATACAGTTGTTCAGATATCTCACAGTTAAAGTGTATTCAATGTCATAATAAGGGGTAGTTGTTGTAATTTGACAGTCAAAGCAACTCAATCCACTGGTTGGTGACCAATTAAATGATTGTATCTGGCCGGCCGAATAACCGGAATAAATTCCAATTAACTGAATGCTTTGGCCAAGGTCAATAGAACTATCTTGTGGTAGCACCTGGAGCACCAAGGGGTGCGGTTCGGGAACCGTTATTGTAGTGTCGTGCACACATTCGTTGGAATCTTTTACATAAACAGTGTAATTACCTGCTCCCAAACCCTCAAACACGCCATGACTTTTATAGTTTATATTATCAAGAGAATACCAATATGGAGCGATAGGCGTTATTGGAGTGCCTCCGATACCCATAGCGCGTATCTTCCCATTTTTTAAACCAGGGCATGAAACTGAATCAATAATCACAAAATTAAATCCGAGATCAGGCGGGGCTGTAAAGTTGAAGGTGTCTGTTGATACACAACCATTTGCATCTCTGATGCTTACCTGATAGGTATCCGGTCCTAAGTTAAAAATAGCGCTATCAGACAGAGCAGGAATAAAATTGTTAGGTGACCATTGATAAGTATATGGGGGTGTACCACCATTGCCTTCTACTACGAGGTAACCATCGTTATATCCGGCACAACTAATTGTTTTTCTTTCCAGCAAAATAACTTCTAAGGCCGGCGGGTCCGATAGTGTTACAGTGGCTGTTTGTGAACATTGATTGCCATCCGTAACTGTAACGTTATAAACTCCGGCTTTTAGAGATGAAGCCGTAGCAGTTGTTTGGTTAAGTGAGTCATTCCATAAATACGAATATGAAGGTGTTCCACCGGATGCCACTGCGGTAATTCGTCCCGTTGCCTGGCCAATACAAAAAGGGTTTTGAATAATAAAGGAAATAATTATTCGATCAGGCTGATTAATGCTAAATTGTTGTGAGTAGGTGCAGTTGTTGGAATCTAATACATTAAATGTATATACTCCCGCTGCGAGTGATGCAGGATTGACAGAAACGCCATTCAAGCCTGTGAAATTATATATGTAGGGAGATGCTCCATTGAGAGGTGTTACAACAACTGAGCCATTGTTGCCGCCAAAACAGGATACATCGCTGGTTTGATAGGTTGCACGCAGAGAGTAATTAGTGTCAATAGTAAAATTAGCCGAAGCAGTGCACTGATTCTGGTCTGTTACAATTAGGGTATGTGGTCCATAGGGGAGACTATTCTGCGTCTGCTGTCCGGGATTGCCATCCCAAAGGAAAGAAAAGGGTGGGGTGCCTCCATTGATATTCGCTGTAGCACTTCCATCATTGCTGGTAAGGCAATTAGCATTTGTTGTACTTACAGAAACAGAGAAAACAGGAGGTTGAGACACATTAAATGTGGCCACTGCCTGGCAACCACGAGAGTCAGTAACCGTTACTCTTTGACTTCCTGCGGTGAGGTCGTTGACAGTAGCTGCGTTATTTTGGCTAATACTGTTGCTCCACGCGTAGTTGTAGCCCGGAGTACCACCACTTGCTGCGACAACCGCTGCACCATCGCTTCCACCGTAACAGGTTACATTTTTGGATACTGTAACAGTAGCATTGAGTGGTGGGGGCTCAGCAAGAAAGTATGAAGCTGTTGCGGTGCAGTTATTCGCATCACTGACAATTACAGTGTAGTTACCTGATGAGATATTTTGAATTGATTGCGAAGGAATGTTTTGTGGTATCCACAAATACGAATAATTACCTGTTCCTCCAGTAGGTCGGGCGGTTAAAGCGCCATTATTTCCACCATTGCAACTCACAGGTATTGAATCAAAAGATATTGATATAGGCGATGGCTGGCTAATAATGACTGTTCCAATAACTACAACGCCTGCAGAATCGGTAACAGTTACAGTGTAGGTTCCAGCCTTTAATCCGCTTATTGAATTAGTTGTATCTGTAGCCGGATTAGTGCTCCATCTATATCGGTAGGGAGCTTTACCGCCCGACGGGTTAACAGTAACTGCAGCATTAGAATCTCCGAAACAAAGCAAATCTGTTCTCAAATAGTTGAGAATAATGGGAGAAGGATTTCTTACAGAATCGCAAGCTACTGCAGTGCAACCCCTGCTATCAGTGACTGTTACGCAATATCTGTTTCGTGGTAAGCCAGTAATCAAGCTGGTAGTCCCACCATTGCTCCATTGATACGAGTAGCTGGGTGTTCCTCCGCTGACAATGGCTCGCGCTGTACCATCGTTGCCTCCGTTAGATGTTGCATCAGAGGTAATTACTGTGAGGTTTAATGCAGGCGGCTCATTAATGGTTCTGGAGCCGGTTACTGTACAACCATTACGATCAGTAACGGTTAAAAAATAAGTATTAGCGCTTAGTCCATTAAGTGTAGCGGTGTTTCCTGCATTTGGGTTCCATGTGTAGGTGTAAGCAGGTGTTCCTCCGCTAACAGTTGCGGTAATATTGCCATTAGCGTTCCCTGCACAATTGATATCTAAACTGCTGAGATTAACCTGCAAAGGTGCAGGCTGTGTTACCACTATTGTATCTCTGCCCTGACAACCTTGGGCATCTGAAACAGTTACAGAATAAACTCCAGGGCCTATATTTTGCAAGGTATTTCCTGAGAACGTATTAGGATTCCATACATATGTAATGCCCTGCGGGTTACCAGGAATCTGTGCTACAACGCGGCCGTTACTTGCATTATGGCAGGTGATCGAATCAACTAATACCAAATCAACAGGAATGCCTGAACCAACCACAACCGTGAGAGAATCTACAAGCGTGCAAGCTGCACCGGAAACCGTAACATAGTATTTTGTAGTGGTATTCGGAGTAACGATAACCGAGTCGCGGTTTCCGGGATTGGCAAAGCCAGCCGATGGCGATGCCGCCCATGTGTAGGTAAAATTCGGATTATTGAGGGTAGTTGTTACCCTTGCTTTTAGTCTTACCTGTGCGCTGGGAGCGCAGATAAACGTATCATTCCCCAACTCGAGTCTTGTGGAAGTGTCCACATTAACAAAGACAAAGCTGTTACTGGTACAACCGCTTTGATTGGTAACTGCTACAGAATATACCTGAGGTGTTTGTGGGCGTGCAGTAACAGTATCATTATTTAAAGGAACAGGAGCATTTGGAGGAGTTGTAGGTATCCACGAAATATTTGCGTTGGTCAAATCGCCCACGCAAAGTACAAAACGCATATTAGGCCGCTCCTTATAGCGAGCTGCATTAATGTTGTTTGGTACACTTCCTGTTACGCCACATTGATCGAAACCATTGCTCTCTGTAAACCATGCTGAACGATAGTTGGCAAAATTACCCGGCCCTCCATCGGTTCGGGTTATCTGATATTTCATATTTTGGTTTCCACTTGTGGAAGTGTTGTGGCATATATCTATTAGTAGGTTAGACTTGCCGTCCCAATCATAAACATTATCAAAATTAAACGTGTTCCATCCTGCAACAGGTGTGTAGTTTTTTGGATTATACACAGTTACCAGAGACCCTCCGCCTCCATAACCTACAAGGCTGTCTAAGTTCGTGCAAGCTATTTTTATGGTGAGATTGTTTAATGGCGCTCCCCCTTGCTGAAGGTTAATAGCTATGGATTTTATCTTACCCCCACGGCCTCCGGTAACAGCAAGAATCTCACTAGCTTTATACAAAAACTGATGACGAGAGCTACGCGTTGAGTTTCCAAGAGGAGAGGGAAGTTGCGTAGGCGAATTACCCGACAAATCTGTTTTGGTGCCTACCTGAGCGTTGATATCAAATCCATCACATGGCTGCACAGAAATGCCGCATGATTGCGGATTAGTCAATATTACTAACTGCGCCGGCTGGCCGGGACACACAAGGTTCTTGTCTGTTTTTACTTGAATGGCGGGGCCTGTGCCATTTACCACAACCGTAACCGAGTCAGTATTTATGCAACCATTGGATGCAGTAAACGACACATAATACGTAGTTGTCGTCAACGGGCTTGCTTTAGGGTTTAATATCGTATCATTAGGCAGGCCAAAAACAGGGTCAATTAGGCCTGTGGATGGTGTCCATTTAATTTTATATGGCGCATATAAATTATCCACTGTGGCATTAAGCTGGATTTGTCCGTTTTGGCATATCTGTCCACCATTTCCGGCATCAAATGCAAATGGCGGGGCAACGTTTACAAAAACAGAATCTGTGCCACAATCACTAGTGAATTTATACCATGTTGGTACAGTTGGAGACGCTTTGGGATTTAAAACTGTAGTGCTACTCAGGCCACCCGGCGGTGACCACGTAAATGTTGCTCCGCCTGAAGCAGTAAGTTGAACAGGAGAACCACAATAAGTCGGTGCAGAGGCTGTTACTCTAACTTTGTTCAACACACATACTCTATAAACCCGTGCTGTTCGTCCTTTTACCGGGCAATCGTCATTTTCTGCCACTAATAAAAACTGATGGCATCCTGTATCGGCAGGGCTTGGTGTCCATACGATTCTGGCAAGTGCAGTATCATTGGGAGCAACACCCTGATTTATCTGCGTGAAGGTTGCGCCTGGTAGTGGAGAAGGATTGCTTTGTACGCTGCTGGAAAGCGTGAGGTTTCTTCCATTCAAATCAACAAAAGGGATATTGAATGTGAGTTGTGTCCCTGGACAAACCTGTACTGTAGAAGAATCTAATTGATTTCCGTTTAATAAACCTGAAATTGGCCTTGCTTGAGGAATAGATACTGTACAGCTTAATACATTCACCTGGATGTCTCTAATTGTAGAACCAACTAAAACCCCATTTCGATATTCCTCTACCCGAACGGCCAACACAGCCACTTCAACAAATCCGGGTGTAAAAGTCATTTGTCCGGTTGAAGTACTAAATTGAAATGTATTGGGCGGTGAGGTTCGTATAGGTTGTGATACGCTATAACCTGTCGAAAAATTTATAGGCTGATAATTTGCGCCTAATGGATTAATAAGGCGGTAAACTAAAGAATCTCCATCGGCATCTACTGCACCATGATTGTAATTTGTGAGATTGTTGGCACACACAAAGGGCACCGGCAGTTGAGTAAATCGTACAGAGTTATTACAATATGGCTGCCCGGTAAGAGGGTCGTTATTTTGATTAACAAAGGCTTCAATAGACAGGTCTGCGCTACCTGGGTTTGGGATATTATTAATCGAGCCGTTACGGCAGCAGTCTGTGGTACGGAAAAGCCAGTTGCGACAAGTCAAAGGCAAATCCATGATTGCCTCGTACCTATATACCTGCACTCCCGGATATGGAGCATTACCTGAACCGGTAAAGTTGCAACCACTCTGGGAAATTTGAGAGGGGCATAAAGGAGAAACTTCAACACCACTCCCCGGCAGTTGTGTCATAGTAGCAGAAACATTCGCAACATTGGGGCAACCCTGCGGAATAGCAGTAATAGCAACTGTGTTGGGTGCCGAGAGCGCCGGCGAGCCACCATCCCTACAATTTCTGTAAAATGTGAATACCACCCTGTAACGCATAGCTCCACCGAATTGCCCAAGACAGGAATATTCCAGGTCTGCGCCCATCTGATGGGTTGCGTGGGCAGTTGGCATCATCAAACCAAAAATCAAAATGCAAACTCCAAAAATCGCTTTTTTCACAATCATTATTCTTTACAAAAAAAAAGATGCTAATTGTAATAAAGTTTACAATAACAGACTTTTAGTGTTATTTGGTTTTAACATTACAAATGTGGCAAAAATTTATAACATAATAGTAACATCCGCTGCTTGATTAAATCTTCTTCTATTTTCGCCCTTCTTATTGACGCACTTTAAAGAGAGAAAAACATTTAATTGCCATGTACAGAACGCATGACTGTGGAGAGCTCCGAAAAGAAAATATTTCTCAACGAGTTACCTTAGCGGGGTGGGTGCAACGCGTGCGAAAACTTGGCGCTTTAACCTTTGTTGACCTGCGCGACAGATACGGCATAACTCAGCTTGCTTTTAACATGGAAGACAACGCGTTGCTGACAGAGCGTGCCAACAAACTTGGCCGCGAATATGTCATTCAAGCAACCGGAATTGTCGCAGAGCGCGAAAGCAAAAACCCGAATCTTCCAACCGGAGACATAGAAATTTTAGTAGAAAGTTTTGAAGTACTCAACCAATCCGAAACACCTCCTTTTCTCATAGAAAATGATACTGATGGCAGCGAGGAGCTACGTTTAAAATACCGTTATCTGGATTTGCGCAGGCCTGTAATGCGAGACCGGCTATTGACACGGGCAAAAATAGTGCGCTCTGTTCGACAGTATTTGGACAGCCAGGGATTTTGCGAAATTGAAACCCCGAATTTTATCAAATCTACACCGGAAGGCGCCCGCGATTTTTTGGTGCCTTCCAGGCTTGTCAAAGGTAGCTTTTACGCGCTGCCACAATCTCCGCAAATCCTGAAACAACTTCTTATGGTTGCCGGTATGGATAAATATTATCAAATCGTAAAATGTTTTCGCGATGAAGATTTCAGGGGCGACCGTCAGCCGGAATTTACGCAGATAGACTGCGAGATGAGCTTTGTACATCAGGAAGATATATTAAACACCTTCGAAGGGCTGGTTCAACATGTTTTTAAAGAAGTCCTTCACTATGATATTGGGCCGTTACCCCGACTAAGCTATCATGATGCCATGAAATATTATGGTACCGACAAACCGGATCTGCGCTTTGACTGTAAAATCGTAGAATTAAATGAACATCTACCAAAAACTGAATTTACAGTATTCAACCAAACCATAAGCAACGGAGGACTCATAGCAGGATTAAACGCGAAAGGCTGTGCCGGCTATTCGCGAAAACAAATAGACGAACTTGTTGAATTTGTGAAAGCCCCTCATCGCGGATTGGGTGGTCTGGTTCATATCCGATTTTCAGAAGATGGATCTATAAAGTCGTCTGTTGACAAATTTTTCTCCGAAAGCCAACTGCGCCACATCGGCAACTTATTCGGAGCACAAAACGGAGATCTGATTCTTGTTGCAGCAGACAAACACGCAAAAGTTCGCAAAAGTCTGGGAGACCTTCGCGTCCATCTGGCCAAAAAAAACCAATGGATTGATGAAAAAAAATGGAGTATCTTATGGATAGTAGATTTTCCGCTTTTCGAATTAGATGAAGAAACCGGAGAAACAGTATTTGTACATCACCCCTTCTGTGCTCCTAATCCTGATGATATGCAGTATTTCGAAAGTGAACCATTAAAGGTACGTGCTTTACAATACGATATGGTGATGAATGGAAATGAGATATGCAGTGGAAGCATAAGAATCACCGACCCGCTTTTGCAAAAAAAGGTTTTTGCTAAACTTGGGCTTAGCGAAGAAGAGCAGCAAAACCGTTTTGGCTTTATGCTGAATGCATATAAATATGGTGCTCCACCCCATGGTGGATGCGCTTTTGGCCTCGACAGAATGGTTATGCTGATGACCGGCGGAGAAACGATACGCGATGTGATTGCGTTCCCGAAAACATCCGGAGGAAGGGACCTGATGATGGATGCCCCCTCTCCGGTAGAGAAAAAACAATTAGATGAATTAGGAATAGCTATTATTGAATGAATCTCCTGTAGTCAAATCGTAATTGATGAACCACAAGTTGCATTAACGTTGTTTAAAGCAACATCTTAGCGTGAAATGCGTTATGTTTGCATAACTATTACTTGAACGCATAATGGACAAATACAGTTATTTATCCAACGCCACACCAGAATATATTGAGAAACTTTATTTAGACTTTAAATCAAACCCTGAAGCAGTAGATAAAGATTTCAGGAAATTTTTCGAAGGGTTTGATTTTGCCACATTAAATTACAACGGGAACGGGGCAGCGGCAATTTCTCAAGATGAATTTAAGGTTTTAGCCCTTATCAACGACTATCGCAACAAAGGCCATCTCATCGCAACCACTAACCCTATTAAACCTCGAAAAGACCGGAAGGCCAACCTCGATTTACACCATTTCGGACTAAGTGAAAAAGACCTGGATAGGCGCTTTAGTGTAGGTAGTTTAATAGGCCTGCCAAATGCTACGTTAAGCGAAATTTTAAGCAAGCTTAAAAGAATTTATTGTTCAAATATTGGATTTGAAATTGGATATGTCAGGAATAAAGATGAAATCCATTGGTTTCGCGAAAAATTAGAATCGCGAGAGCACCTTTTCAATTTTGATATTGAAAAAAAAGAAAAAATTCTACGCGCGCTAAATAAAGCCGTTGTCTTTGAAAAATTTCTCGGAACAAAATACATCGGCGAAAAGAGATTCTCTCTCGAGGGTGGCGAATCTACTATCCCTGCGTTAGAAGCCATCATTAACAAAGCTGCTGCATTAGGTGTAGAAGAAGTGGTTATCGGAATGGCGCATCGCGGCCGCCTAAATGTGCTAGCCAATATTATCGGCAAAACTTACGAAGAAATTTTCAGCGAGTTTGAGGGCAATAATCCGGATGACCCGGCTTATGGAGACGGAGATGTTAAATATCACATGGGGTATGGTTCTCAGTTTTCGCTAGACAATGGTAAGAGAACCGTGTACCTGAAATTGATGGCCAATCCCTCGCACTTAGAAGCCGTTAATCCGGTTGTAGCAGGATTCTGTCGCGCCAAGGCCAACTCTGTCTATAATGAACAATATCATAAAATTCTTCCTGTAACCATTCACGGAGATGCTGCCATTGCAGGGCAGGGCATTGTTTACGAAGTGCTGCAGATGGCGAAACTACCCGGTTACAGCAATGGCGGTACCATACGGTTTATAATAAACAATCAAATTGGATTTACTACTGATTTCGACGATGCGCGCTCCAGCGATTATTGCACCTCAATCGCAGCTACTATCGAAGCCCCTGTATTTCACGTAAATGGCGATGATGTAGAGTCAGTGGTGTTTGTGAGCGAACTTGCAGCTGAGTATCGCCAGACCTTCGGTAAAGATGTATTTATAGACATGGTGTGCTACCGCAAGTGGGGGCACAACGAAAGCGATGACCCCAAGTTTACTCAGCCCACCATGTACCAGCTTATAGATAAACATCCCAACCCGCGCGACATCTATTCAAGGAAACTCGAACAACAAGGAAGCATTGAGTTAGAGCTGGCAAAAAAAATGGAAAAGGAATTCTGGGCAGAGCTACAAGCGCGATTGGATATGGTAAAACAAAATCCTTTGCCCTACAAACCTCAACCCAACGAAATTGCCTGGCAAACTCTACGCAAGGCAACCGGAAAAGATTTTGAAAAATCTCCGGAAACAGGAGTAGATGAGGCGCTCCTGCTCGAGTTGGCCAACGCCATGAATACTATACCCGATGGATTCACTCCTTTGAAGAAAGTAGTAAAATATCTTGCCGAACGACAAAAATTAATTGTTGAAGAGAAAAAACTCGATTGGGCAGCAGCAGAACTTTTAGCCTATGCTTCTATCCTTGCAGAAGGCAAAGACGTACGACTGAGCGGAGAAGACGTAAAAAGGGGAACTTTCTCTCACCGCCACGCAGTTATTTATGATGAAAAAACTAACCAAGAATATAATCGCCTGAGCAACCTTAAACCCAATCAGGGAAAATTCAGAATATACAATTCTCATCTGAGTGAGTATGGTGTCCTGGGGTTTGAATACGGCTATTCTATCACAGACCCTAATCCCTTGGTAATTTGGGAGGCACAGTTTGGTGATTTTGCAAACGGTGCACAGATAGTGATTGACCAATTCATTGCCGCCGCTGAAAGTAAATGGCAAAGAAATTCCGGTATAGTACTCTTGTTGCCGCACGGATACGAAGGACAAGGGCCTGAACACAGCAGTGCCAGACTGGAAAGATTCTTACAACTTTGTGCCGAATTGAACATGGTAGTGGTAAATATCACTACACCTGCAAACTTTTTCCATGCACTGCGCAGGCAACTGGCATGGGAGTTTCGCAAGCCGCTAATCGTTATGAGTCCTAAGTCTTTGCTACGTCACCCTGAATGCGTTTCCGAGCTTAAAGAAATTACCAAAGGACGTTTTCAGGAAGTTATTGCCGATGATCCTCTTTCCGATAAGATTCGAAGAATAATTCTTTGTTCAGGTAAAATTTATTATGAGTTAAAAGAAAGGCAGAAAGCTAACGGAGCAAAAGACACGCTGCTTGTTCGCCTTGAACAACTCTATCCTGTCCCCGAAAAGCAACTTCAGCAAATCGCGAAGAAATATCCCACAGCCGAGGTATTCTGGGTACAAGAAGAGCCGCGAAACATGGGTGCCTGGTGCTTTCTGCACTCTCGACTTAGCGATGTGCTGCCTATGAAAGTAATTGCCCGCAAAAATTCTGCTTCTCCCGCGACCGGTTTCAAAAAACAACACCTCCAGGAGCAGGAAAATATCCTCAGGGCAGCCTTTGAATAACCATGCACACACTCATTCTCTGCATTGAAACGGCTACGGATGTTTGCTCAGTATGCCTTGCAAAAAATGATGAACCTATAGCGATAGCCGAAGAAATCACACCAAACAGCCACGCGCGTTTGCTGGCACCAATGATTCAGCAAACCTTACATAAGGCAGATGTACATATTCAACAACTTGGAGCTGTATGTGTGAGCATGGGCCCCGGCTCCTACACCGGATTGCGCATTGGCTTTGCACTGGCCAAAGCTATTTGCTACGCCCAAAACATCCCTATGATCACTGTCTCTACGCTGCATTCAATAGCTTATGGAATTCGCCCTCACGCGGCAGGCCATGCCGTGCTGCTTCCCGCTCTCGATGCCAAAAGAGACGATGCTTACTTCTGCATCCTAAGTAATAACATTGAAGAACTGCATCCTCCCGCATGCAAAAGTGTTAGCTATATTCATGAATGGCTGCGTGAGAAAAATTTAAGCGCAATAGCCGGCGGCCCCGGAGCTCATAAGCTTAAGTCCATAGATTTACCCATACAGATATTAACTAATCCAGTTGTATCGGCACGCTTCCTCGCTCCTCTGGCTTATGCAAAGTTCCACTCAAACGAATTTTCCCACACCGCCTATTGCGAGCCGCTTTATTTGTAGCAAAATGCACCTTGAGCTTTAATAGAAAAAATTGACTTAAGACGATTTTGGGGGTGCCCCTGCGGCCTCGGCCTTCGCTCCGCTCAGGGTCTCGGCCG
>JAVQWQ010000016.1:0-27533 GCA_033578915.1 Chitinophagales bacterium
CTCACTCCGTTCGCGCCCTCCACATCCCTCACCCGTTTAAGAGGTGCACCCAATCCCCTTCAGGTCGTCCACCAATGTTGAATGTAGAGAGGAGCAAGATTGCTGATAATGGTTACTCTTTTTTTGCAATCAAGCTTGGGTTTTTTTCTCTAACATCAGACTAATAATCACTTGCATCATAGGAGCAACACCCATTCATTTAGAGAACAAAATTTGAGGTTGCTTTAACGATAGCAAATGCATTAAACCAATTAAAGAAAAAATGACTTATCAATAATGCATATGTGAAAGATATTTCAGATATCGCTTATCATTCTAAACTTGTATAAACAGCGATGAATGAAAACTTTTGATGAAAAGTAATTTTATGAATATTCTATGGAGGAGTTGAAATATAAGGTATCGTTAGCTTTAAATTGTCGTGCAAAAAGTCCAGCAGCTTTTTTGCGAAAATATAAAGTGAAGTTTTAAGCATTTAAGTCCTCGCCATGAGTAAGCTTAGAGTAAATTTTAACGCACAAATCTGAAACTAAATCTCCTTTCATTCAAAGTGTAAATGCTGATATACTCTTGCTCGTAATGCTCATTACTTTTTTATCAATTTTACGTAATGGCCTTGCCAACCATAAGCATTAAAGTAGTAAATACCTGATGGCCATGACCTGATGTCAATCGTATGGAATCCCTCGCATAACTGAAACTTTTCTACGCATCTGCCAGATGCCTCAAGGCTTTTTAATAATATTGGCTCACTTACATACACCTGCACTACCTCATGAGCTGGGTTAGGGAAAAGACTGAATTTAAATGAATCATCTTTATGAAATCTGTCTGTCCCGGTTATGTTCGAAGAATCTCTTAATACCCATGTAGGGCCGGCCGGATTCCCTCCATACATGCGGGTGGCAGGCACTGTGGTTCCAACAGTTATAGCCGAGTCTTGAATAATATCTCCCACCCCTTCGTCAAAGTGATACAGCAGAATGGTTTGTTTATCGTCCTTAAACCTGGCTAGCGGAGTAAAGTTGGAATTATATCGTATGGTGTTTGAGATGCGAAATTCATCAAAATATCCGCTGAATGAGGGATATTTCGTGTTGTCATAATCATGCTTTTCAGCGCCTATAACTAAATATGGGTCATTAGGCCATGAGGTAGCACGATAATTTCGATAACTGATATTTCCCGTTACGTTACTGACGTAAGAAACATCTAACGTTCCGTCAACAAATATGCTCATTTCACCTGTTGTGTGATTTCGGGTGACGGCAATATGATGCCATATGCTATCGGCTACAAAAGTGTTTCCGATTAAAGTATATGAATTTGTTCCATTATTAACCCCAAAAGCTATACGGCCATTTGCCAAAGAAATACCATAGTCTCCGTAATCGCCGGGACCAAAAATATCGCGGTCAATGATGATATGCCCCAAGGTCCAGTCGTCATTGTTGCCAGAGACCGCAGAAGCACCCAGCGGATTTTCAGATTGGGACGCTCGAATGTAAAATTCAATGGTGAATGACTCTCCGATATCTGCCTTATTTTCAGGATCATCAATAGGAATTTTGACCCTATCTATATCTCCGCTGCCATTACCCCAAAATCGAAGACAATAATTTTGTGCATTGAGTTGAAAAACCATTAGTAATAGCTGAAAAACATAAAGTGACCAACATTTTATGCCTCGATAAAACATAAAGTACAGCATAAAAAACTCTATGCAAAATGCAGTTGCTCTTATACAAACATAGCGCATTTTTTGCTGCTGAATAATTAAATGGGAACATAGTAAGTCTGCAGCCTGATTTTTTAAAAGTATAGAGAAATAGACTGCAAAAGCTTGCTGATTTTTTTACATTAATTTTTTATATATGAAGAAACACTTTCTTTTTCAGCGATTCTTCTTATTCGTGTTTCCTTTGAGAATGAGCTGAGATGAAAACTTTAGCGTGTAAATTATAAACCAGTGATGGAACGAAATATTCATAAAAAGTGAAAACCTTATTTTAAATAATCTTGAAAATTCTGAATAAATAAAAAGTCGAGTTGTAATTTATTGCAAATTCAATAGGATATGGGGTAGAGTCTCTCAATAATTAAATTTCTAGGGAGTCCTCTATATTGACTTAGTTTTGATTATTTACCTTATTAACAAACTTTCTTCTTCAAATAACAGTTATGCTAGCAATATTTATTGAAGCACTCTAAATATATTCGCGCTCTAAAATTTTTATTGTGAAAGTATCTTTTTCAGTAAACGATCGTTTTGTAAATCGGCATATTGGCACCATCAGTGCAGAAGATGAAAAGGAAATGCTATCTGCTATTGGTGTTGCATCGCTGGACGAGTTGATTGATCAAACTGTGCCGGAGGATATTCGCAGAAGACAACCGTTGAACATTCCTCCTGCACTCAGCGAATACGAATATTTAAAAAAAATCAGGTCTATTGCCGCTAAAAACAAAGTATATCGTTCCTACATTGGCTTAGGCTACTACGGCACTATTACACCGGCTGTTATCCGCAGGAACATCTTTGAAAATCCGGGTTGGTACACGCAATACACACCCTACCAGGCAGAAATTGCCCAAGGACGACTGGAAGCCTTGTTGAATTATCAAACGATGGTAAGCGACCTCACCGGTTTCCCTGTAGCCAATGCTTCATTGTTGGATGAAGCTACTGCTGCTGCCGAGGCTATGCACATGTTTTACGGGCTGAAAAACAAAGGCGATGCCAAAGCCAACAAATTTTTTGTTTCCGAGTTGTGTTTCCCTCAAACGATAGATGTCCTGAAAACACGCGCTGATTTTGCAGGTATAGACTTGGTTGTTGGCAATCATGAAGCAATAGAACTTAACGAAGAATTTTTCGGAGCACTGCTGCAGTATCCCGCTGCCGATGGTGCAGTACATGATTATGCGATGTTCATACAAAAGGCTAAAGCCGTTGAATGCTACGTGGCAGTTGCCACCGACCTGCTAGCGCTCACCTTGCTTACCCCGCCGGCAGAATGGGGAGCAGACTGCGCTGTTGGCAACGCGCAGCGCTTCGGTGTTCCGCTTGGTTACGGCGGGCCTCACGCTGCATTTTTTGCAGTAAAAGATGAATACAAAAGACTAATCCCCGGTAGAATTATAGGCGTGTCTATTGACAGCCGCGGCAATCCTGCTTTGCGCATGGCGCTGCAAACGCGCGAACAACACATCAGAAGAGAAAAAGCAACCTCAAACATCTGTACGGCACAAGCGCTACTCGCTATCATTAGCGGTATGTATGCCGTATATCACGGCCCAGAGGGGCTGAAAAGCATAGCCCGGCGAATACACTCCATGGCAAATCACCTAGCTACTCAGCTTCAGCAGATGGGATATAAGACGCTGCATAATCAATTCTTCGACACCATTGGCATACAGGTAACTGACGAAGATTTAATAGAAAAAATCAGAAGCCTTGCTGTTGAACGAGAGTTGAATTTCAACTATCATTTCGAAGGAAAAATTACGCTCTCGCTGGACGAAACAGTACTTCCAGCAGATCTTCTGGATATAATCTCTGTATTTGCCACAGCTAAAGGTATTACCATCTCTCCATCTGTGCCGATTGAGTATGAATTCAAACCTGCATGGCCGAAACATCTGGTGCGGCAGTCAGCGTTTCTAACACATCCTGTATTTCACACACACCGCACCGAAACACAACTGATGCGGTACATTAAAACGCTTGAAAATAAAGACCTCAGCCTTACCAAAAGCATGATTCCACTCGGCTCATGCACCATGAAACTCAACGCTGCTGCCGAGCTTGAGCCCGTCAGCTGGCCTGAGTTTAACCTTCATCCTTTTGTGCCGGCCGACCAGGCTGAAGGTTATCACCAGATCATAAAAGAACTCGAACAGTATCTTTGCGAAATAACCGGTTTTGCAGCCGCTTCGTTACAACCCAACAGTGGAGCGCAGGGTGAATATACAGGCTTATTGGTTATCAGAGCGTATCAGCGCGACATCGGGGAGGGTCATCGCAATGTTGCATTAATTCCTGCTTCGGCACACGGCACCAATCCGGCCAGCGCTGTTATGGCCGGTTTGAAGGTGGTAGTGGTGGGCACCGACAAGCACGGCAACATAGATTTTGACGATCTGGTTGCAAAGGCAGAGGAAAACAAAGACCATCTGTGCTGCCTAATGATAACCTATCCTTCAACACATGGCGTATTTGAGCACAAGATAAAAGCTGTTTGTGATCTCATTCATCATTACGGGGGGCAGGTTTACATGGATGGTGCTAACCTGAATGCTCAGGTCGGTTTAACCTCTCCCGCTCTTATTGGCGCAGATGTAAACCACATCAACCTGCATAAAACATTTGCCATACCGCATGGCGGTGGCGGACCGGGCATGGGTCCGATATGCGTGGCGCAACACCTTGCTCCCTATCTGCCCGGCAGCCCCATCATCAAAACAGGTGGAGATAAAGCTATTCACGCAGTGAGCGCAGCGCCTTATGGCAGCGCTTCTATTCTGCTCATCTCGTATGGATATATTTCCATGTTGGGAGCCGATGGGCTAACCGATGCTTCACGCTATGCAATTCTCAATGCAAACTACATTAAAGCAAGGCTGGAACCATATTACCCGGTTTTGTATGTAGGCAAAGGGCACGGCAGGGTAGCGCATGAGCTAATATTAGACTTTCGTCAGTTTAAACACACCGTGGGCATTGAAGTTGAAGACGTGGCCAAGCGGCTGATGGACTATGGCTTTCACGCGCCAACAGTATCATTCCCGGTGGCCGGTACGCTGATGATAGAGCCTACCGAAAGCGAAGACAAAGCAGAACTAGACCGTTTTTGCGATGCTTTGATTGCCATCAGAAAAGAAATTACTGCCATTGAAAAGCGCGAAATGGACTCTATAGACAACCCTTTAAAAAATGCTCCTCATACAGCAGAAGAGGTTACTGCTGATCAGTGGAATCATGTTTATTCGCGGCAGATGGCTGCATATCCGCTACCTTTTGTTCGCGAAAATAAATTCTGGCCTTCTGTGGGCAGAGTAAATAACTCGTACGGTGACCGCAACCTCATTTGCACTTGTCCACCAGTGGCGAGTTATGCCGAGGCATGATGGATATGGTTTGCGTTCTACTGCAAATTTTTTCTTAAATATAATACCTATCCTATTCGGGTGAGGGATGCAGAGGGCGCGAACGGAGTGAGCGGCCGCGACCGCGCTGCGCGGTCGCGGCGGGAGCGACAGCGTACCCCGAAGCAGCCCGGCCTTTGCGAGCGCGTGCCGCAGGCACGCGCTCGCAAAGGACACCCCCAAAAAATCATACTTATTTTTTAAAGCAGTTGCTGAATGATTTGTTCGATTGTTAGCCCTTCGGCTTCAGCCTTATAGTTTTTAAATACCCGGTGACGCAACACGGGCAGAGCTATGGCCTGGACATCTTCAATATCGGGCGAATATTTTCCGCGCGTTGCAGCATGGCATTTTGCTCCCAACACAAGGTACTGCGAGGCTCTGGGTCCAGCTCCCCATGCAATATAATTTTTTACGGTTTCTGTGGCCATTTTGCTCTCCGGCCTTGTTTTATTAACCAGTCCAACAGCATATTGCAGCACATTGTCCGCAACCGGAACCTTGCGAATAATCTGCTGGAAATGGAGTATTTCCTCTCCGGATAAATGTTTTTGCAGCGTAACCTGATGATGCGAGGTGGTTTGCTTGACTACCTGAACCTCTTCATCAAAAGAAGGATAGTTTAATATAATGCTGAACATAAAGCGGTCTAGTTGGGCTTCGGGCAACGGATACGTTCCTTCCTGCTCAATAGGATTTTGTGTGGCCAACACGAAAAAAGGCCTTGGTAGTGGATGGCGAACTCCAGCCACCGTTACGCTGCGCTCCTGCATGCTTTCAAGCAAAGCTGATTGTGTTTTGGGAGGGGTGCGGTTAATCTCATCTGCCAGAATGATATTGGCAAATACCGGGCCTTTGTTGAACTTAAAATGCCTGGTTTCGTCCAGGATTTCTGAGCCGATGATATCGCTGGGCATCAGGTCGGGAGTAAACTGTATGCGGCTGAAGGAAAGGTCAAGCACCTGAGCTATAGTTTGAACGGTCAATGTTTTTGCCAGGCCGGGTACTCCTATGAGCAAACTATGCCCATCGCAAAAAATAGAAACCATTACATGGTGAATCACTTCTTGCTGGCCTACTATCACTTTGGCAATCTCGGCCTTTAAAAGCTTGTATTTGGCTGCAAAGGCATCCAGAGCTTCAACATCACTATTATACATGAGCGCTTTTTAAAACCGCGCTAAAATAAACTTTAGCCTCTAAGAAAAATGAATATTTATGCCGCTTTTAGTTTAATTCGCAACCGGCCATGTTAGCAATCGGCAGCACTCTGGTGAGCCTTGACTTGTTTGATGAGTACTTTGCCTGCGAACTTGCTGCGTGCAAAGGCGCATGCTGCGTTGCAGGCGACTATGGCGCTCCTTTGGAAGAGGAGGAATGCAAGGCGCTCGAAAACATCTACCCACACATAGCTGATATGCTTACCCCGGAGGGTAGGTCAACTATCGAAGAGTATGGCAAATATGTATTTGTACCAGAAGCAGGGCATCATGCCACACCGGTATGCAGCAGTGGCGCCTGCGCTTACGCGGTTTTTCAAAACGGCATGGCACGTTGCGGGATAGAGTTGGCGTGGAGAGCGGGAAAGAGTGATTTGAGGAAACCAATTTCCTGTCATTTATATCCTATACGCATACAAAAACACAAACATTATGAGGCCGTCAACTATGACCGATGGCACATCTGCAAGCCGGCATGTAAAAACGGAAAGGCCAACGCCATCCCTTTGTTTCGTTTTGTAAAAGAGGCCATTATTCGTAAATATGGCGAGGATTACTATCAGGCTCTCGAGGAATTTTATCAGCAGAAGACAGCTTCATTGCCATGAAAAAGGATTTTGCCACTGTATTTAAATACACGCAAATAGCGCTTTGGGGTGGAGTGCTTTTTGCGATTTTATTTTTTACAGGTGTTAATTACGGCCTTCTGGGAGAGATGCCCGATTTAGAGGAGATACAAAATCCTCACAACGACATTTCTACTACCGTATTTTCCTCAGATTATGAGGTGCTTGGCACTTACTTCACCGAAAACCGTATAGAAGTGAGCTACGATGAGTTATCTCCTTATCTGGTGCAGGCTTTGATTGCAACTGAAGATAAACGCTTTTACACACACGGAGGTATTGATCTAAAAGGGCTTTTCAGAGCTATTATAAAAACAGGATTGCTCGGCATGGATGCCGGAGGAGGAAGCACCATCACGCAGCAACTCGCTAAAAATCTTTTCAACAAAAAAGTGGAGCGCAACCGCTTTAAGCGCATGTTGCAGAAAATTAAGGAGTGGGTGCTTACCGCAAAATTAGAGCGAACCTTTTCCAAAGAAGAGATTATAAATATTTACCTGAACACTATTGGTTTTGGTTATAATTCTTATGGGATTAAAACAGCCTCATTTACCTACTTTTACAAAAAGCCAAAGGACCTTAACGTAGAGGAAGCAGCCCTGTTGATTGGTATGCTCAACGGCCCCTCGCTTTACAATCCCCAAAAGCGGCCTGAACTGGCTAAGTCCAGAAGAAATCTAGTGCTCAGGCGCATGTACGAAGCCGGATACCTTAACGAAGCACAATTTAAGAAATACTCAGAAAAACCCATAAAACTGAACTTTCGCAACCCCGACTACCGCGAAGGTGTTGCAACATACTTTAGAGAATACTTGCGCCAGGAGCTTAAAAACTGGTGCGAAAAAAATCCTAAACCCGATGGCAGCAAATGGGATATCTACAAAGACGGCCTGAGAGTTTTCACTACTATTGATTATCGGATGCAACAACATGCAGAGGAGGCCGCCCGAAGTCATTTGGCGTACCTGCAAAAAGCATTTTTCAAAGAATGGAAAGGGCGTGAGCCATGGAAAAGTGGACTCCGCGCTAAACCCGACCTGCCCGAAAAAATGATGAAGCAAAGCGAGCGCTACCAAATGTTGAAGGAACAAGGCAAGAGCGAAGCAGAGATACGCCGCATTTTTAATCAGAAGGTAGAGATGCGCGTGCACGCTTACGACCAGGCCAAAGGTGTTTATTCCAAAGATACTGTTATGTCTCCTCTGGATTCTATCAAATACTATCTGCAGATGGTTCAGGTTGGATTTATAGCATTGGATCCAAAAACCGGGGAGATCAAAGCATGGGTAGGCGGGCCAAATATCACCTTTTTTCAGCTCGATCATGTAAAAAAAACCACGAAACGACAGGTAGGATCTACCATCAAACCGTTTCAATATGCTATTGCCGTAGAGCGCGGCTATACACCATGCACGCTCATTCCTTATGAACCACCGCACTTTGAAGGGATAGATGCCGCATGGAATCCCAACGCTACTAATAAGTGGGAAGAAGGAAGCTTAGTGCCTATGCAGGAGGGTCTTGTCTATTCAGATAACCGAATCACTGCACAATTAATGAAGGAGTTCGGCCCTGAGTCGCTAGTGCAGTTTTGCAGAAATCTCGGAGTTGAAAGTCCCCTGGATGCAGTGCCTGCTCTGTGCCTTGGCGTGAGCGATATATCTGTATTTGAAATGGCAAGAGCTTATACGGCTTTTGCCAACAACGGCACTATAAGCGAGCCTTATTTCATCAAAAGAATAGAAGACAAAAACGGCAACAAACTTGCTGAATACTATCCCTCGCGGCGCGAAGCGCTGGATGAGCTGACCGTGTGGGTTACCAACGGAATGCTGCGCCAGGTGGTGGAGCGCGGCACCGCTTCCAAACTGCGTAGTCGCTACGGTTTAACAATGCCTTTAGCAGGTAAAACCGGTACAACACAAAGCAATGCAGATGCCTGGTTTGTAGCTTACACGCCAGAAATTGTGACTGTTTGCTGGGTAGGTTTTGATCAACCCGCTGTTCACTTTCTTTCTTCTGCGACAGGACAAGGATCTGCTGCCGCTTTGCCTATAGTAGGAGATTTCTTAAGAAGGGTGTTTGCAGACAAATCATTGAAGATTGCCCGCAACGACTTCCCTACACCTGAGATAGAAAATATCCACGAAATAACTTTCGATTGCAGTACAACTACTGAATAAACCAATTTGAATATGCCCGAACTGCGCTGGAACCCGCTGATGAATACATGGACAATAGTGGCTACCAATCGCCAGCATCGCCCTCATTTGCCAAAACACTACAACCCTTTTGCTCCCGGACAAGGAAACATGCCTCCCCGGTACGATGTGCTTGCATACGATAATGATTTTCCGGTAATGTCGCAAAAACCGGAGCGGCCTTTTCCTACTAATGATACCTTCTTCAGGAATTCTCCTGCTTATGGCAAGTGTGAGGTGATTCTATACACCGATGACCCCGAAAAAGAATTATACAACTTAAGTGATTCGCATGTACTTAAACTAATTGACTTATGGGTACAGAGATTCAAAGAACTTAGTCTGGATAAAAAAATCAAATACATTTTCATCTTTGAAAATAGAGGCGAAGAAGTAGGGGTTACGATACATCATCCTCACGGGCAGCTTTATGGCTATGGTTGGCTTCCTAAGAAAGTAGAAGATGAATTGAAAAACTGCAAAAAATATTATCGCACGCATGGAAGAAATCTGTTTGCCGACATGATTAAAGCAGAGAAAAAGGCTGCCAAAAGAGTTATAACAGAAAATAAGTCTTTTATAGCATTTATCCCATATTTTACTGATTATCCTTTTGGCGTGTTTATCGTTCACAAAAAACTTAAAGTGCATCTCGGGGAATTTTCTCCTGCCGAACGAAAAGATTTGGCAGAGATGCTGAAAAAAATCGTTGCGGCCTTTGACAAAGTGTATGACCGCAAATTCCCTTACATGATGTGTATGCATCAAAGCCCTGTAAATATGCCGCGTTTCAACGATTGCAGAGATTATTATGCTTTCCATATTGAATTCTATCCTCCGCTGCGCGCTAAAGACAAAATAAAATGGTATGCAAGCAGCGAAATGGGCGCATGGGCTGCTACTAATCCTTTGGATGTGGATGATTGCGCAGCATTGCTTCGAAGCAAGCTGGAATTGTAAAATCTTTTTTTCTTACAGGACTTTGATTCAAGTTATTTCCCTTTATTTAACAACAACTTTACTTAAGAAGAATTCGATTTACAAAATATTATTAGCTTAAAAAAGTTGCCTAAAGTCTGAAAAACTGTCTTTTTATTCATATTCATAAGTTCCGTAGTTTCCTGTAATGACAACCTTGGCGGTGTCGGCAGAATTTGCTTCTACATAACCTATGATTTGCGCTTCGATGTGAAATGATTTTGCGGCTTCAATTATCGCTTTTGCATCAGTTTCTTCTACGTACACTTCCATGCGTGTTCCACAGTTATACACTCGAAACATCTCCTTCCAGTTTGTGCCGCTCTCCTGTTGTATAAATTTAAATAGTGGCGGCACAGGCAGCAGTTTGTCTTTGACGACCGTTAGCCCTTTTGGTAAATAATGCAGCACTTTGGTTTGCCCTCCTCCGGTACAATTGATGAGTGCTGCTATTTTTCCGGGCAACTGTTGCAACAGTTGTTTCACCAAAGGGGCAAATGTCCTTGTGGGCGACAGCAAAGCTTGCCCTATGGTGAGCGGAGTGTCGGGTAAAGGATCAGTCAGGCGGTATTTGCCACAATACACAACATCAGGGCTTAGCCCTGGATCATAAGTTTCAGGAAACTTTTCTGCATATAATTTTGAAAGCAGGTCATGCCTTGCGCTGGTTAGCCCATTGCTGCTTATGCCGCTGTTGTACTGTTTTTCATAAATTGCCTGACCGTATGAAGCTAAGCCTACTATGACCAAGCCTGGTCTGATGTTTTCTGTGAGTATGAGTTGATTTTTGTGAAGCCGTGCCGCAAGAGTAGCATCTACTGTAACGGTACGCACTACGTCTCCGAGGTCGGCTGTCTCTCCTCCCATGTAATGTATTGAAATGCCATACTCAGCCATCATGCTGCAAAAAGCCGCACTGCCCTGTATCAACTCCTTCAGATCATCTGACGTGATGATATTTTTATTCCTATTAATAATAGAATTAAAGAGAAAAGGCCCGCTTGCTCCTACGCATAAAAGATCGTCAATATTCATCACTAGCGCATCGGTAGCAATGCCCTGCCACACTGATGCATCTCCGGTTTCTTGCTTATATAAATAAGCCAAAATGGACTTAGTGCCACATCCGTCACTGCTCATTGCAGTTACATATTGATTGTCTCCGCAAAGCCAGTCAGGATAAATTTTACAAAAGGCTTTGGGATACAGGCCTTGTTGTAGGCCCTCGATAGCTTTATACACTTCTTCTTTTGCTGCACTCACTCCTCTCTCCAAATACTTTTCCATATTGCATCGCAATTTAAACGCTCACATCATTTTCAAAAAATATTTCGTTATCTTGTAATGATTTAAATTTATAAAGGTGAAGCAAATCATTTACGTTTCAGGTATGACCTGCGAAGCCTGTAAGTACAAAGTAGAGCATCTGATAGGTGAAATTGCTGGGGTGAATGCGGTAACGGCTGACTTCCATTCCGGAGCGGTTGAGATAGAAGTTAGCGACACGCTCTCGCCTGAAATTGTTCAGCAAAAATTGCTGCCTACACAAAAATACTTTGTTTTGGAAGAGCCGGCCAAGCCTTCGTTCATTAAAACCTACAAGCCTCTTTTTATCGTTTTTTCCTATGTGTTGCTGGTGTCTGCCATAGCTGCTTTGCCAGCCGATGCCAACTATGCCTGGCGCTTTTGCAGATTTTTTATGGCCGGGTTTTTCTTCGCTTTTTCTTTTTTCAAAATGCTTGATATACCGGCTTTTGCCAGGAGTTTTGCCGTATATGATATCATAGCTCAAAAGGCCCCTGTTTACGGTTATATGTATCCATTCATCGAGTTATCGCTTGGCTTTTGCCACATGCTTGATTGGAACCCCCTCTTGACAAATCTTGTAACCCTTGTGGTTATGAGTATTGGTACGGTTGGGGTGGTGCAAAATGTCCTTAAAAAAAAAGCTATTCAATGCGCATGCCTGGGGACAATTTTCAATTTACCCATGAGTGTTCTTACCGTGATAGAAAACGGATTGATGATAGCCATGTCGCTCCTTGCGCTCATTAATCATTTCGTATCATGAAAAAGTTGCTGACAGTTTCAATTTGCATTCATCTGTGTCTTATTTGCTTTTCACAGGAGGATTCTTTGCGACAATATGAACTAAAAGAAATAGAAATAAAGCAAAGGACAGATGTATTGAATGCACCACTACGCAAGACTGAAACACTTACCATAAGAGATTTACAGAAAGACGCGTGCTGTAACCTCAGTGAAAGCTTTGAAAACACGGCAACGGTAGATGCCAATTACACTGATGCGGTAAGTGGAGCCAGGCACATTCGCCTGTTGGGATTAGATGGAAAATATGTTCAGTTTACATCAGAAAATATCCCTTCGCTACGCGGCCTGCAACAAATATTTGTAATTTTACCTTCATACCCGGTCCGTGGATGCAATCAGTACAAATCAACAAAGGAGCCGGCAGTGTAGTAAACGGCTATGAAAGCATTACCGGCCAAATCAATCTGGAATTTAAAAAGCCGCAAAATTCAGAGCGCTTGTTTGTAAATATGTATATGAACCAGGATGTGCGCACGGAATTGAATCTGTTGACTGCACAGCGTTCTAAAAATGAAAAATGGAGTTTCATGAGCTTTGCGCACGGTATGATTAATTGGCTTCCCATGGATTTTAACCGCGATGAGTTTGTGGACAACCCTTTGGTAAAGCAAGCGAATGTTATGCAGCGTTTTACCTACCAGAGCGGAAAAAATTTTAATTTCATCGGAGCACTTTCTGCAACAGTTGAAGATCGGCAAAGCGGGCAATTTATACATGGAAAAAATCATCCGCATACGCACGAATTATGGACTATGTTACTGCAGACGCGCCGCGCAGAGGCCTTTGCCAAAACAGGTTTTTTTCTGAACGACATCAGCAGCATAGGCATTCAGTATAAATATTTTTTACATCATCACAGGGGTAATATAGGGCCGAAACAGTACAGCGCCATGCAACATTTCGGCTACATTAATCTCATTTATCAAAATGAATTTAGCGAGAAGAGTTTTATCAAAATGGGTTGTTCTTTTCTGGCCGATGCCGTTAGCGAGCGGTTAGACAGCCTACTGCTCCGGCGCAGAGAACTTGTGCCGGGCGCATTTGCTGAGGTGAGTTGGAATTACGAAGACAAATTTCAAGTTTCAGCAGGTGCACGATCAGACTATCACAATCTTTTTGGCCCGTTTTTCGCGCCCCGCTTCAACCTGAAATGGAATATTTTATATGATCTCGCTCTTCGCCTTAGCGCCGGTAAAGCCTATCATGTGCCTACCATCTTTGCCGAGCATTATGGGTATTTGGCTAGCTCGCGCCGGATTGCCATTCCTGAGAAACTAAAACCGGAGATAGCTTGGAGTTTTGGCGGATCTTTGTCATATACCTATTATCTTGATTTCAGAGAAGGAAATATCAGCGTTGATTTTTATCACACGCGATTTCTGCAATTACTTGTTGCTGACCTCGAGCAAGTTCGCGAACTCAATTTTTATTTCACGCGCGACAAAAGTTTCAGCAACAGCTTGCAGATTGAAGCAGCCTATGAAATTATTCCCCGACTGGATGTAAAAGTGGCCTATCGCTATGAGGATGTGCGAACGACTTTTCGCAGCGGCTTGAAATGGGCGCCCTTGCGGCCTCGACACAAGTCGTTGGTTTCAGCAGAATACTTACTGAAAAACAGACGTTGGCGCTTTAACACTCATTTTACATGGTATGGAATTGCACGGGTTCCGTCCACTCAAGGGAATGAGCCGCGCTTTCAGGTGCCCGAGCGCAGCAGAAACTATTTTTTATGGAATGCTCAAATCACCTACATCCATAAACGATATATTGAGGTATATGTGGGGGCTGAAAATATTTTAAATCAAACACAGCCCATTCCTGTTCTTGGGTTAGATGGATTTAATGTTACTTCACAATTTGATGCCGGATTGGTATGGGGGCCCATACGGGGCGCTATGGCCTTTGCCGGTGTACGTTTCACCATGCCATAAATTAGATACTGTTTAAACAAAGCGCCCTTTTGATACTCTCAACCAAATTATTTTCATAAATTTTTTATTTGATAAGGGATGTTAACTCTGTCAGTAAAATGAAGGGCATCAGAATAGTTTTTCATTTTCGTTCAATGAGTCAATCAAAGTTGTTTCGATTTAAAAAGATGAATACTTAATGTTTCTTCTGGCCAAATAATTCAACCTTTTCATCTTTAATAAAACCTATTTTTCTAAAGTTGAAAAAAATGTCCTTTTCTTCCGGAATTAGTGAGCGCTGCTTTACATAGATATAGACAGTATCACATGTTTTAAGCTGAGGTACGCGGGATATCCAGATTTTCCAGTAATCGAAAATTCGTTTTTTTATGTTTATTCCCGAATCATAATCTTTAATAAGATTATGCTCAACCCATCCATAGTCTTCCCAGTAAAACCCTTGCTTTCTTGCTATTTCATTAGCGCTTTCGGGAAAATTGCTGCACCTGAATTCAACAATTTTGAAAGTATTATCTATTAATGCTGAATACTTAGGAAATGCAGAAAACGGATATGTGCTGATGGAAAACATGCCGCATATAAAGTTTATAACCAAAATTAATCCCGCACAAAAAAGCGCGATTGACGGGCGTGCTGGGCTTTCAGACGAACTAGTTTTTTGAGAAAAAAGCTTAGATAGATTAAGATAAAATACGTAGTAAACCTGCAAACCATAAAAGAAATTAATATACATGATATAACCTATAATATTATGCATGATTAACCCGCCAATTGCAGCTATGGCTCTTGTGCTTGGATTAAACAACAAAAAGAAATAGAGCATTTCGAAATGAATCACAATCAGTCCACCGATATGAAGCAGCAGAGGACATTTATCAATCCTGATGGAAGGAATTTTGTCGTAGTGTTGTACCCACTCTAAACGAATTTGATTTATCATATTCTCGCCAAGTGCCCATTCAAAACCGCTATCCCACAATTTGTAAAAACCAGCCCAGAAATATATGATGCCGAATTGTAGCCATACCAACTTTATTGGCCATCCATAAGATGAGCTTTTATAAACAGGAAATTTTTTTCGTAAAGCATCTACAGAAAACACATGATAACATCGCGATAGTGCAAAAAACCAAGAAATCCAAATCGGAAAATGGTCGTGCCATAGTTTACCGAAAAAATTTGGTGTGGCAACAAGATAAAAGCACAATACAGCATTCAACCATAAGCACCATCTGGTCTGGAAGCCTATTATTATCAATACACAAACTATGATGCCCAACAACCAAATTGCGTTATAAACAGTAATATTTAAAGGCAAAATTTGAATTAGCCAGCTTATGTAAGGCAATGGATATTTTGCAGCAGACGATTTAAGTAAAGGACTAATAATTGTGTATTTTGTAAAATACACGAAAATGAGATAGGCAAAAAATAAAATCCTGAATATAGCCAGAGGATATGGGCTTTCAGGCCTAAGCAGAAATTTTTTTATCAGTGTAAAAACTTCTTTGTAATGATGAACAATAAGAATTGAGATTTGAAAGAGGAACGATATAAGATACGAACGCGCTAATGTTCTTTGTAAATAAAAGAAATTATCAAAGTGATTCAGTTTGGTTACCCAAAAAATAACCAGATAACTCAAAAGTAAACAAAACAATATTTTAATCTCAAGATTCAGATATGCATATCCAAGATTATTGTAATTGTAGCGCAGCCATGCTAAGATTTTACTTCGTTTTTTTACAATCAATAAACTGATTGTTACAATAAATGCAACCGAAGCTAAGTAGAAAAAAAACTTAGTGATTATTGTGAAAGAATAAATAAAGATATGAAAGCGCGGATACCACTCCTTGATTTGATTGTAATCTGCATCGTAATGAAAAAGAAAAGAGTTGTAAATCTTTTGATATATCAAAACATCTAAAGCTCGGGAAATTTGTGCTCTGTAATCAAATACAAAAGTTATGAAACACAATAGGGCAAAAAGACAAAATGCTTTTAAAGCAACACGCATTTCATCATCATTTCATCTCATTAAAAATAATTCTGTTCAGGAAAGGAGAAATGCTTTATACAAAAAACATTTGAGTGGCTCGTTAATTCAGCAGTCTCTATGTGAACATCAAGATTTTTCTATACTAGTCCTGTAACTCGCTCAACTCCAACCATCGCAACTCGCTTGCCTCAAGAGCGACTACTACCTGCTCAAGCTCCGCAAGAAGCGATTGTAATTGTTCATACGGCAAGCATTCCTGAACTATGCGTGTATTCAGTTCATTTTTCCTGCGTTCTAGTTCAGGAATTTCTTTGTTCAGTTTTTCCAGTTCCAGCTTCTCCTTATAGCTTAATTTGCGTGGCTTTTCCTCTTTCTGTTTTATATCGGTATTTTGTTTTTTCTCAAGAGGTAATTTTGAAGCTGCGGTTTTTGATAAAAGATTTTTTTCTTTTCGATATTGGGTATAGTTACCGGGGAAGTCCTCAATCTTGCCATTGCCTTCAAAAATGAAAAGATGATCTATCAGCTTATCCATGAAATAGCGGTCGTGAGAAACCATCAACAGGCATCCTTCAAATTCTTCAAGGAATTCTTCCAGGGCTTGTAAAGTTGGAAGGTCCAGATCATTCGTTGGCTCATCAAGGATTAAAAAGTTAGGATTTTTATAGAGCACACTCAACAACTGAAGCCTCTTTTTCTCTCCACCGCTGAGATTGCTGATGTAAGTGAATTGTTGCTCCGGCGTAAAGAGAAAACGCTGCAGGAACTCCGAAGCCATCACCTTAGCGCCATCTGCTAAAGGAAAAAATTCTGCTATACTTTTCACATATTCTATTACACGCATATCTTCCTTTAGCGAGATCCCTTGCTGAGAAAAATAACCAAAAACCACTGTCTCTCCAATGTTTATTTTACCCGAATCGGGAGACTCCACGCCTGTGACAAGATTCAGAAAGGTAGATTTACCGGTTCCGTTTTTACCGATAATTCCAACGCGCTCGCCGCGCTTAAAAGTATAATCAAATCCCTTCAAAATCACTTTATCTCCGAAGGATTTATACACCTTTTTCATTTCGAGTATTTTGCCGCCAAGGCGCGACATCTTAGCCTCTAATTGCAAAGCCGTGCGCGTATGGGATTCTGTTAGTTTTTCCTCCAGATTATAAAATGCATGGGTTCTGCTTTTGGATTTGGTGGTACGCGCTTTCGGCTGCCTGCGCATCCACTCCAGCTCTTTTCGATAAAGATTTTTTGCTTTTTCTCTGCCTGCCGCCTCAGATGCTTCGCGTAATGCTTTTTTCTCCAGGTAGTAAGTGTAATCGCCTTTGTGAACATAAAGTTTAGCTTGCTCCAATTCCCATATTTCTGAGCATACAGTGTCTATGAAGTAGCGATCGTGAGATACCATCAGCAAAGTGATGTGTTCATCTGATAGAAAATCTGCCAGCCATTCTATCATGTCAAAATCAAGATGATTGGTAGGCTCATCCAATATCAACAGTGTGTTTTCAGGTGAAAAGAGATAATCCAACAAGGTTTTGGCCAGCGATAGCCTCCTGCGCTGGCCACCGCTTAGTGCAGAAACCTTTTGCGACAGTTGTTCAAGGCGAAGCATGGTTAGCGCTTCATGCACCACATGCTGAATGTTCCAGGCAGATAGCTCATCTATCCTGCGCAACGCCTCGCGCATTTGATGGTCGTTTGTCTCCGGCGAAGCAAGGCAGCTCTCATATGCTTTTACTGCATTGAGTACCGGATGATTATGTGAAAAAATATTGTCTAAAACACTTTTCTCTTCTTCTAGCTGAGGCTCCTGCTCCAAAAATGCTATGCGTACCTCTTTATGAATCCATAGCTTGCCTTCGTCCGGTTGTTCTCTCCCTGCAATGACGCGCAGCAAAGAGCTTTTTCCGCTGCCGTTGGGAGCAACCAGCGCTATCTTGTCGCCCTGGTGAATATTGAAACTAATACCGGTAAAGAGCGGCTTGATCCCGTAGGATTTGCTCAGGCCTTCTGCGCTTAGATAATGCATAATTCACCAAAAATTCATGCAGAGAAACAAGGCTGTGTAATCAGATGTATTGATTCAACCAATTTACTATATAGTTAAGAACTTTTTGCCTGTCTTCTTCAGGTTCGTTGTGCAGCTCGTGGTAAAAGCCCTCCAAGAGTTTAAGCGTAACCAGTCCCTTTTTATGTTTTGCGGCAAACTCTTCGCTTCCTTTGCAGGATGTGAGCCGGTCTGCCGTACCATGCATAATCAACATTGGAACCGATAAATCATTGGCATGTGCTAAGGCATAGCTTGCTGCCTTGTAGAATCCAATAAACATTCCGGCTGTGATAACGTTGAGTGTAAGCGGGTGCTCTTTATATTTTCTCACTTCATTTTTATCGCGCGATATGGCCTCGGCATCCAGGTTGCTTTTTTCAGTATATGCCGGAAAAATATTCACCATTAACCTGGCGAGCAGAACCTTTATTGCAGGGGGCTCAAAACCCAGCTTAAAGAGCGGCCCGGTAACAACGGCTGCCTTTACCTGTTGAGGCTGCCTTCGAAGAAGAAAGTTTGTAACCACATTGCCACCCATGCTATGCCCGTAAAGAAAAACAGGTATGCCCGGGAAGCGCGTCTGCGCTTCGTGCACAATGTGTTGTACCAGGTCGAGCAGGTCATCGTAAGCATCAACATGGCCGCGCCTGCCTTCTGTTTTACCATGTCCTAACTGATCATAAGTTAATACAGCATATCCATGTGCGCCCAAGAAACGAGCCACATGCTCATAACGGTCGCTGAACTCCGCGAAACCGTGAACAATACAGACTACTCCTTTGCTCTGCGGAGGCGCCCAGCCTTGCGCATATACTTTCTTGCCTTTGTGGGTCCAGTTCCATTGAAAATGATTCATCTCGAAGATTTCTTATCGGCTCTAAAGTAGTGTTTACATAGTTGTTTCCAAAGATGTATTGTAAGCTGTTTTACTCCCTTTTGCTTGAACTTTTACAACAAATCTTTGATTGCATGATAGACTGTATGTAAATGCCTGATATTTACATGTTCCTTCTGTATTGACCTCCTACTTCATACAGCGCATGCGTGATTTGCCCCAACGAGCAATACTTAACCGTTTCCATCAGTTCTTCAAAAATGTTTCCGTTTTGTATGGCAACTTGCTGGAGACGCCTCAGAGCCTCCTCGCTTTTACCGGCGTGCCTGCGATGAAATGCGCGCAAAGCTTGAATTTGATATTCTTTTTCCTCCGGTGTAGCACGGATTACTTCTGCCGGCACAACAGTTGGCGAGCCGTTTTTACTCAAAAAAGTATTTACACCTATGATAGGATATTCTCCGGTATGCTTGAGGTGTTCGTAATAGAGACTTTCTTCCTGGATTTTATTGCGTTGATACATTCGCTCCATTGCTCCAAGCACTCCGCCGCGCTCAGAAATTCTTCTAAATTCCATCATTACCGCTTCTTCAACAAGATCGGTCAATTCTTCTATCAAAAATGAGCCTTGATTGGGATTTTCATTTTTGGCAGTTCCTAATTCGCGGTTGATGATGAGTTGGATAGCCATAGCCCTGCGCACACTCTCTTCCGTAGGGGTAGTAATGGCTTCGTCATAAGCATTGGTGTGCAAGGAATTGCAGTTGTCGTAGATGGCATAGAGCGCCTGAAGCGTGGTGCGTATGTCGTTAAAGTCAATTTCCTGAGCGTGCAGGCTGCGTCCACTGGTTTGTATATGATATTTAAGTTTTTGAGAGCGTTCGTTGGCTTTGTATTTGTACTTCATGGCTTTTGCCCATATTCTGCGGGCCACACGGCCAATTACAGAATATTCGGGGTCCATGCCGTTACTAAAGAAGAATGACAGATTGGGCGCGAAATCATCCACTTTCATCCCTCTGCTTAAATAGTATTCAACATAGGTAAAGCCATTCGCTAAAGTAAAGGCCAGTTGAGTAATGGGATTGGCGCCTGCCTCGGCAATATGGTAGCCGCTAATACTCACCGAATAGAAGTTGCGGACTTTGTTCTCTATAAAATATTCCTGCACATCGCCCATCATCTTCAACGCAAATTCAGTGGAAAAAATGCAGGTGTTCTGCGCCTGATCTTCCTTTAAGATATCTGCCTGTACGGTGCCTCGGACTGTGCTTAACGCATACGCCTTGATACGTTGATATGCTTCAGGCGGGAGCAAGTCGCTGCCGCTTAATCCCAAAAGGCGCAATCCAAGCCCGTTGTTGCCTTCCGGCAGCGGGCCATTATATCTCGGAAGCTCCCCGGACTTGGCCTTATATTCTTCTAACTGGTGCTCAAGGCCGTTCGCAAGTATATATTTTTCACATTCCTGATCAATAGCCGCATTGAGGAAGAAGGCTAACAACATAGGCGCCGGACCATTAATGGTCATACTCACCGATGTTTTAGGGTTGCAGAGGTCAAAACCGCTATACAACTTTTTAGCATCATCCACTGTGGCTATACTCACCCCGCTATTGCCTATCTTTCCATATATATCCGGGCGATAGTCCGGATCCTCTCCATATAAGGTAACACTATCAAAAGCTGTGCTGAGGCGATGTGCGGGTTGGTCCAGAGAAAGATAATGAAAACGCTTGTTGGTGCGCTCCGGGCCGCCTTCTCCGGCAAACATACGCGTGGGGTCTTCGCCTTCGCGTTTTAATGGGAACACGCCAGCCGTGTAAGGAAATTCGCCGGGAACATTTTCCTGCAGCTGCCACTTCAACAGATCGCCCCAGTCCCGATATCTGGGGAGATATACCTTTTTGATCTTTAAGCCACTTAGCGAACGATAAGTGAAAGGCGCTTCAATTTTTTTATCGCGTACTTCGTAGGAGAAAGTGTCTCCTTGGTAGGATTTCTTTTTTTCTTCCCATTCTTCCAACAGTCGCTGGCAGTCGGGGTGCAGTTGTTGCATCAGCGAGGCGTATTTTTCCTGAAGTTTTCTCAGCGTTTGTTCACGTGCTTTAGTTGTTTCTGCTATGCGTGGCATATTCTGATTCTACTAGTAGTATGTAAAGGTAAAAACCTCCCCCGGCTTTTCAAATGCGATTACCGAACCTTTTGAATTTATATAAATTTCGATTTTGTTTAAGGAGAAATATTTTGAATGGATTGAATGAAAAATAGTCTGCGTCAGCTTTTATTGTTCATTTTATCATTAGTATTTCTCTTTTGTTGTGTTCTCGTTTTACATAAAATATGGACTATTGTTTCAGGGGGTGGAGTTGAGAAGGTAAAGAAATGGTATCCTAACTTCAATTTTATATTATTATTTATTTGGAACAATGCACCTGATATTCTATTGCTGATATTAGTATTATGGTCTGTAGCGGGAGTTATTTTGTTGTATAGATTAATTAATAATACAAAGAACTTTCTGGCTTTTATAATATCGTTGCTTGTTTGCTTGGCACTTGCAGAAGCTGCGCTTAGATGGTATGGCTACCGTCCAGGATTTCATACTGTATCCCGCTTCTTTTATCCGGTTAAAGAACTTAAATTATTAAAAGGATTTGTAGCCGGAGAAGACGGAATTTTCAGGATATCTCAAGACGCTGCAGATACGATTTCATCCAGGATAAAAAAAAATATAAAGTATGTAGATTATACTTCAAACAGCGAAGTGAGCGAAGTGTATTGCCTATCAGAAGATTTTATTGATCTATTAGATAAAAAAATAGATAACAACTTCTCTCGCTTTTACCACAACCTCAGAAAAAAACAAAACCTTAGCGATTTGGATTCAGTTATTCTTGAATATGGCTACAGGCCGATTAATGCAGAAGGCTTCAGAAGCATTCCTTTTAAGCAATACAAAGATAAAAAAATCAAAGTCTTGCTGCTGGGCGATTCGTTCACCTGGGGACATACCACCAATAATAAAACTTCTTCTTTTGCTGATGATTTACTAACACGCGGATATATTGTGTACAACACCGGAATAACGGGTACCGATGTGGCACAATATCTTGCAGTAGCCCGAAAATATATTCCACTATTACAGCCCGATGTGGTGATTGTTAATTTTTATCTCGGCAACGATATTACTTACTACAAAAGAACTCCTAAGCCTCATCATCCGGTTTTTTTCGCTACCAATGCCAATAATTTAATGGCATTTCAAATGGGCAAAGAATTCGATAATGCTGATAGCGCTTACGCGAATATAATACGCAACTGGAGTATTCCTGCCACAGAAAATAAGCTCAATTGGTTGCTTAAATCTACTTGCTTAACCACACTTGTATGGAAAGCCATGCAGCGCAGCGGGTATTTTCCATATTTATACAAGGATCTTTTTCATCAGGCAGTTTTGCAAGATAGTCTTAAATATCCCTACTTCTATCATAACGTAGAGTTAGCAGAAATCAAGCGCATAGCAGAAGACCATGGTGCAAAATTTATTTTGTCGAGCCTTCCTGAAATTAGCCGTTTTAAAGAAAAACGCGCAAAGGACGTAGCAAATCTCTTCGACACTTTACAATACGTAGAAATGCAGGTAAACAAATCCGATTATAGCCTGGGAGATGCACATTTCAACGAAAAAGGCCATGCAAGGTACGCGGCTTTTTTGGACAGCTTAATTAAAAATTCACTTAAAAAAGCAAATGGGTTTTAATAATATCTATTTATCCATCGTTCTCTGTGGCCGCAACGACAATTATGGCGGAGATTTCATTCAGCGCCTTCAACATTTTTTTGATTGGAATGTAACATTACTCGAACATTTTAAGATAGACAATGAAATTATTCTTGTAAACTGGAATCCTAACAAAGAAAATTTGCCGCTTGAGCAGTTGGTGCGCTTTCAGCCGGGCCGCCGCTATACCTCTATACGCATAATTACCGTGACGCATGAAACACATCTAAAGTATGAAAATCCGACTGTGAGAAAAACAGTACCTATATTTGAATTCGTTGCCAAAAATGCAGGGATACGCAGAGCCAAAGGAGAATATATTTTGTGTGTTAATGCAGATGTACTGATTCATCCCAAAATATTTAAATATATATCCCAAAAAAATCTTTGCCAAGACTATTATTACCGCGCTAACCGAATTGACTTTACTAAGTTCACAGGCCAACATACACTCTCTTTATTGTGGAGGAATGGTTTCGTTGTCTCTCTTAAAGGATTCATGTACCGATTTCATTACAGCCTGCCGATAATTTTACAGTATCATGCGTTAAGACTATTTAATTACGGCAGAATAAAGTGGGAGCTATGGAAAAAGAATAATCATGAATTTTGCAATAGATGGCATATATCTGTAAATTATGACAATGCAGAGTATTACGCACATTGTGTAAACTGTGGCGACTTTATGCTTATGCACAGCAGTCATTGGAAAAGATTAAAAGGATATCCTGAAAATACATATATTTCTACACACACAGATTCAATTTTTACTCTGATGGCTTATAGTATATTGAAAGAAAAAGTGTTCGTTTGGCCCGTTTTTCACCAGGAACACGAAAGACGTTACACATGGAAAGATATTCAAAAAGAGAAGTTGTTTCAGGCTGCTTACAAAAACTTTCAATGCATAGGCCAAAGCCTTCTTGCGGGAGATGCGGTTGACCATTATTTAAATAGCGATGATTGGGGGGTAGCCAATTTCGAATTATCTGAAATGACCTGTTAATTTGGAAAAAGAGAAACATCTTAGCGTAGTCCTCGCAGGGCGAAATGACGACTACGGAGGTAATTTTAAAAACCGGCTCCGCAACTGTGTTTTATGGACATATCATCACCTTTGCCGGCAGGCATATTCTTCTGAAATCGTTTTTGTTAACTACAATCCGCTGCCCGATCCTTCTATTGAAACCTTTATAGATTGGCCTGAATCAAATGACAAAGTGCGCCTGCGCATTATTACGATTAACAACGAAGTTCATCAAACGATACTTGGCGAAAGGCCAATGATTAAAAATGTTCCCGTGCTGGAATACATCGCCAAGAATGCCGGAATACGAAGGTCAACAGGAAATTTCATCCTGGTGATGAATCCCGACATCATCATCCATCATAGACTGTTTGAAAATCTGAATTATTTGAAGGCTTCAAATTATTACAGAACTAATCGTTTTGATTTCGATAATGATGGGTATCATGAAAATAATTTATACACTAAAGAACCTTCTTTCGACAGCATAACACGTATATGGTTGAAGGGTCACATCATTTACCCAAAAAATTTAACTTGGCAAAAGTACAGGCGCATGCTATTAGTTAATTCTATGAAAAATATTTGGAAAGGCCATAATGAAAAAATTAAGTTTCTACTGGATTTACTGTCAATAACCATTTATACTCATAATGTAGAATTCTCTTATCACTGCAATGCCTCAGGAGATTTTATGCTTGCCTCGCGCGAAATGTTTCATCGCTTGAGAGGATACCGCGAAAATTCTCCTGTAGCGCTACACACAGATTCTATTTTTGTAATTCAGTGTGCAGCAGCAGGTTTGAAAGAAAAAATCTTTTTTTATCCCATCTTTCACAAAGAACATGAGAGAAGATATAATACCATGAAAGCGGATACATCGCTACGACAGTTCTATCTGGAATTTCAGAAGTTGGCTAAGGAAATGCTTTCAGGAAGAACATCGTATATTCTTAACAACGAAGACTGGGGTCTAAAAAAATTTGAATTACCGGAACTAGCCATTTAATGACACCCATCTATAGCATAGTAGTTACCACTCGCAACGATGACCACGGAGGGGATTTGGTCGCCCGAACGCGTTGCTTCATGGAAGGCATATATTACCAGTGCAGAAAGTTTTCTTTGCCGGTAGAGTTGATCGTTGTTGAATGGAATCCTCCGCAGAATAGTCCGTTGCTCAAGGATGTATTGCCACCGCCTCCTCCGGATAGTCCCGTAGTAGTTCGTTATATCGTTGTGCCAAAATATATTCACGATAAATACTTTTTCAGTAATAAGCTAGGGCTCTTTCAGATGATTGCAAAAAATGTGGGCATCAGAAGAGCCAAAGGAAAGTTTGTCCTTTGTACCAATATTGATTTGTTATTCAGCGATGAATTATTTGCGTTCTTAAAAGAAAATCATATTCAGGAAAATGCATTCTACCGGGCCAACCGTTTTGACATAAAAAAAGAAATCCTCCTGGAGAAAGGGTTTGAAGCACAACTTCGTTTTGCTAAATCAAACATTCTTCAAAGACTTGGAAAAAACAGCGGATACGAGTACCTTACAAACTTTCCCTCTTTCTTTTTTGGCTTCAAAAGGACAGCCTTTTTATTGAATGCAATTATCAGATTGTTGTTTAGAATGTACTTGGGGAAAACGCGGTTTACCATGTTTGAATTAGATACTTTTGCTTGTGGCGACTTTACGCTAATGAGCAAAAATGACTGGTTGAGGATAGAAGGCTACCCGGAGCTGGATTTATATTCCATACATGTAGATAGTATGGCGCTGATTGCCGCAGCGGCAGTAGGAATGAAACAGGTTATACTGCCTGAAAAAATGTGTAGCTATCATATTTTTCATGAAAACGGGTGGGAATCGTTTCTGAATAATCCGGTGGGGCGCGTTAAGTTTACAGAAGAGCGCCCGGGCTTAGACTGGTCGGTAGTATGGTCTGCGGGATTGCATCTGATAAAGCACAAGACCACATGGGGACTCAATAAGCCGGACTGGGGTTATGCCAACGAAAAATTCAAAGAATACATTTTTGAACCGGGAAAACCGATGCTTGAAACAAATTGATATATGCAGAAAATTGCAGTGGTTGGTGTGGGAAGGCTTGGCCTTTGCTTTGCATTGAATCTTGAGCGTGCCGGATATGAAGTGCTAGGCATAGATATTCACGAGGAGTATGTGGTTCAGCTTAATCAAAAAACTTTTATTAGTCCAGAGCCTTTGGTGAGCGATATGCTGGCACAGGCTAAGCATTTCAGCGCCACTACACGGCTGCAGGAAGGCTTGAGCGATGATATTGGTCTGATGTTTATCATGGTGGCAACGCCCTCCTTGCCCGATGGCAGCTACGACCACAGCCAGATAGAGCGCGTGGCAGGCGCATTAATCAACTTCGGCCGCCGAAAGCAAACGACACATATCGCTATAGGTTGCACCGTAATGCCCGGCTACACAGCTACTCTGCAAAACAAACTGCTGCAATACGGCTATACCGTAAGCTATAACCCTGAGTTCATCGCTCAAGGCAACATCATCCGCGGACAGCAATATCCAGATCAGATTTTGATTGGAGAAGCCAACGCGGAGGCTGGCGACTTACTCGAAGAGGTTAACCTCAGGATATGCCTGAACCGGCCCGCGGTCTTGCGTATGGATCCTCTTAGCGCTGAGATAGCCAAGCTGGCAACAAACTGCTTTCTCACCACCAAAATATCATTTGCCAACAGCATTGGTGATTTGGCTGTGAAAGCCGGCGCAAACCCCGAAAAGATACTTGCTGCCATAGGAGCAGATAGCCGTATAGGCAACAAGTATCTGCAATATGGCGATGGCTTCGGAGGCCCTTGCTTCCCGCGCGACAATCGCGCCCTGAGCATTTTTGCACGCCATCATCAGGTAGAACTTCCTCTCAGCGATGCTACCGACAAGGTAAACCGCCTCCACCTCGCTTTTCAACTGGAGCAGTTGCTCGCCCAAAATCGAGAAACATATTTTTTTGACTATATCACCTACAAGCCGGACGCGCCAATTATAGAAGAATCTCAAAGGCTGGCGTTGGCATTGGCTTTGGCCAAGGCCGGAAAGAAAGTTGTAATCAGAGAGCAACCTGAAATAGTTGCTTTGTTGCAAAGAGAATATCCCGGTTTGTTCATTCTAGAGGAGAGAAAATAGAATTTAAATCTACTTAAATCTCTTTGTTTAGTATATTCAAATCATTAACTGAAGTTTAAGTTCTTTGAATGAGCTATTGAGATACCTTATAACGCTCCCTACAGGATATAAGATAAAATTCTTATACCTTTCGCAGTAGGCTTGAATAAATGGTTTTGTATTGTGTGGAATAATATTTTAATACCCAACATTAGTTTTACCTTTTCTTTTTGGGTTAAAACCATTTTTAAATTCTCCTGTCCATTCAGATTGATTTCTGTTGTCATCAAGAAGTACAAGTCCATTCTTCACACTGTTCCCGGTTTTTCAGCATTAATATGAATAGTTGCCTAGTTTTTCTGGCATCATTTGTTACTATGCTTAAAAAAGAATTCGGTAGTATCCCAAAAAGTGTGTATGAAGTGTAGTTGTTTTTTTACAAACATAGTACTTTTTTATT
>JAVQWQ010000017.1:0-26850 GCA_033578915.1 Chitinophagales bacterium
TCAAGATCAAGTGCGTATTTAAATTGGCCAACAGCAGTTTTACCACTACCAAAATTTTTTTGAACTCCGCTGCTACTAACCTCAACTATAGAATAAACAACGTCATCAAGTTTAACATCAGGTTTTCCTTCTTCTGAAATTTCTCCAAAAACTACATAGGCGCTTTTTCTCACTCCAATATTTTTATTAATCGTATCTTCCATTGGTAAATCTTTGGTTGAAACAAATTCTACCGTTGGCTTAAAGCCCGGGCGAACAGCTTCAACTTCGTAATCTTCATCGGGCTTAAGTTTGAAAAAATATTTCCCGTCACGAGAATTAGAGTCAATTGCAACAAGTTCCCTAGACCCGTCAGGAGCAATACGATATAATTTGAATGTAGCTCCCTCTAATGAGCCTGCATCAGCATCTCCTTCTTTGTAGGCAATACCTTCTACTGCAAAGTTGAAAACTTCCCAAGTAAAAATATCATCTGATGCAGATGCAATACCATTTAGTGCCCTGCCTCCCGGTCTATTTGAAGTGAAGAAACCGCGGGTATGTTCTGAATTTACGTTATAGTATAACTCATCATAACCTGTGTTAAGAATTTTTCCGAGGTTGCGAGGCTCCTCCCAACCAAAGTCAGGTAATTCTTTACTGGCAAACACGTCAAAGCCTCCAAAGCCCGGGTGTCCGTTAGATGAAAAATATAGAGTCTTTCCCGCTTCATCCCAAAATGGCGTTACTTCATCACCAGGAGTATTTATAGGACCTCCTACCAGTTTCGGTGCTGTATATTCACCATTCTTGATTCTGCTGGTGTACCATATATCTAAACCGCCTTTACCTCCTTCGCGATCGCTTACAAAATAAACAATCTCTCTTCCATCTGTTCCGGTTCGTACTGTTGGGTGTGTACTGGTATATTTTTCTTTATAATTAATTGGTTCAGGAAGTCGTTGGACATTTGTAAATTTCCCTGCTTTAACATCTGCCACAAAAAGGTTACACAACGAACGATCGTCTTCCATATCTGTACACTTGGTAAAGTAAAAGCGCGTTTTATCCGCGTTAAATGAACCATTTCCGACGTTGTAGCGTGGGGTGTTAATTTCTTCATTTTTTATGGCTACCGGCTTTCCCCAACCTCCATCTGTGAGGGAAGCCGTATATATTCTGTATTCTGGCCTTAATTTTCTTTTGTTGTCAAAAATTAATGTATCAGAAGGTAGTGAAGAAAAATATATTGTATTATCATCAAAAGGAACTGGTGAAATTTCATTGTAGGAGCGGTTAATTAAGGTGCTAAGGCGGTTTACTTTTATTTTGGAATTGTATGGATTCAGTCCGAGTTCACATCCTTTAATTCCATTATTGGCAAGCTTTACCCATTTATCTTTATCTTCTTTATCGTAAGTAGCTTTGAATTTGCTGTACTGACGAATTGCTTCTTCATATTTACCGTTGCGGTGCAAAGCCTGAGCATAATAAAAATGGAATTTATCGAATAACTTCTCATCTTCTTCTTTCCATCGGCTTTCTTTATCTTTTTCACCAGGTTTAATAGCCGCAAATTTCTGGAAGAATAACTCAGCTTTCTCATAATCGCGAGACATAAGCAAACTCATTGCCAACCAATAATTGGCATAGCGATTCTGCGGCTGTGCTAAAACGACCTCTTTATAATATTCTGTTGCCGTGTAATAAGCTGACTCTGCATAGAATCGGTCTCCTAACTTTAAATACCGCTTGATGTTAAGCTTTCTGGTTTCTGTGTCGGTGCCACGCTTCTTTTTTTTCTCATATTGAGAAGAAGAAACCTTCTCTTTTTTGTCTTCTTTATTTTGAGCTACAGCTGTTGAGCCTGCAAGTATCAGTAATACACAACAAAGTAAAATTTTTTGCATTCGAGTAGGTTTTTGTTAAGTTAATAGGGTTATTGGACAGATTAAAGCAAGTTAAAATCTGCGACTGGGCAGACTTTTATTTGCCTTAAACGACTTGATTGTTTCACCAATATAACTTAAGGTGATTTCAAATCCCCCGCGATTCTGAGTAGCCACGCTGAGTTTTGAGAGATTTACATCGTAGGCAAAACCAAGACGAACATTTTTATACTCTAACTGAGCAAGAAATACAAAAGCATCGCTGCCTACTCCGCTGAAGCCCTGTCCTAAACGATAGCGGCCTCCTAGATGCACACTGTTGTTATTGCGAAAACCGGTATTGAAATAATAACTTACCAATAGACCCGGTAGCGCCTCCATTTGCTTATCTTTATACTGAAGTATAAATTCAGGAGTTAAAGACACGTTTCTTTTCTTGGTAATAAATGCTTCTATACTGGCATCGGCTACGTATCTTCTTGTCAGGTTTCCAAACACACCAAAGGTGTCGCGTATGAAATCTTCTTTAGGCTGAACAATGTGATAAGTAGCAAAGCCTGCACCTACTTTTACTTTTTCTTTGAAATTTGAACGCCAGTATAAGCCTGCATTAAAATCGAAGGTGTGATCGCCGCGAAGCAAGTCTTCTGCGGTATAGTTTCGTATTGTTTGGTCATGTCCCTGAAATTGATCTGCAAACAACGGGTCAGTAATGCGTTTTTGAACGTATGCACCTTGTGCTGCCAATGAAATTCTGTGCTTGCCGTCCTTATCAATACCTTTATGATACGCAACACTTAAAGAGGCATTCAACACCGACAAGCCGGCCATGCCGGAAATATCGTTGTAAAAACCAACACCTACTGCAAGCTTATCTGTACGCAGGTAGCTTTCTAAAAAAGAGAAATCTACATCTGCAGCAACTGTTTGGTAAGCCTTGCCTGCAAGAATACTACCCCACTGGTTTCTGTATAGTGCAGCGAGCCGGAAACTGCCATCATAATTTCCTACTAAAGCAGGATTCATTGCGGAAGCAAACGTATAATACTGAGAAAAATGGATATCCTGCCCTTTTAGTATAAAAGTAATAATAAGGGTTGTGGTCAGGTTAAGACATTTTGAGCGTAGAAAACAAAGCGCCATAGCCAGTGGTTTACATTTTTTTAATTAAGGTCAAAGTTATAAAAAATGATATTGAACTAGATATATCGCAATATTTATGAAAAAAATTTAAGCATGCAACTTTTTATGATAAACTCTCCAAAAAATGATTGTTAAAGTAATTCCTGAAATTACCATGATAATAGAGATTAATTCTGCCTGACGCAGTTGTAATCCAAATATGAAGTAAGGCAAGCGGTCAGACACATCACGAATTTTTTCAATGGAAAAGCGTTGAATTCCGTTTAATATCAGAAACAATGAAAAAATCATTCCAGGTATGTGGGTGACTTTTTTTCTGATTGCAAGCAATAACAAGCAAATCAGCGAACATTGAATGAATTCATAAATAGGCGTAGGAAAGACAGGAAGCGGCAACTGAGTACAATAAACACCCTCGCAACCCGGAATAGGCACACCTGCACGTATAATATTGTGTGGATAGGTGTCGGCCCATAAAAACTTAGGAATAAAGAAAGGTTTTGGAAGCACATTTACAATACCCCAATCACCATCTCCGCTCACTTGACAGCCCAATCTCCCTATACCATTAGCCAAAATATATCCAGGAGCAACACAATCAAAAAAATGAAGCAGATGGATTTTTCTCACATAAGCGAAAATGGCAAATCCTATTCCGGCTGTAATAAGGCCTCCTAAAACAGAAAGACCACTGAAAAGTGAACCAATCGGATCTTCTATAAATGCCTCATAGTCTTCAGGATTTTCTAGATAATTAAAGAAATTAGCACCTAGCACTCCCAACACTGCTGCAAGAACCAATAAATCACCTATTTGCTGACTGGGATACACTTTAATAGTTTCTGTTTTAGGTTCCGGCAACTGTTGTTTTTTTGCCTTGTAATAGTAATAAGCGCCAAACAACAAACCGCCTACAATTCCAGCCGGCCAATTGCCTTCCATCGAAAAAAGGAAACCTTGTGGATTGGCGCTGAATACATCTTTATTCAAAAAAATTGCAGCTATTTTAAAAAACACAATAAAGCCCAGCAACGCATTTATTAATAATTCCAATGGCTTGGGAGGTTCTCCCACTTTAATTGTTTTCAAGGTGTAGTTTAGGAGTCCAAGCCGTTCTCTACGCCTCATTTCCCATGCAGCCACTATTGCTGCTGCGACAAAACCAAGTGCCACAAAAAAACCATAGCTATATATAGGCAGAAATCGAAGGTCAATACCCGAAACTTCATACAGCCAATCAGTGATTCGAGGATAACATCTCAGTAACATAAAAACTATTTAAGGCGAAAAAAACAAAATTGCTTTCTTGTAAGATTAATTTTTATAAACGTTTTCTGGGAAAGATTTTAAAAGGATAAACTCAATTGTAACCATTGTAACCTTTCTTGTTAAATTCATCATGTAATTTTGTTTGTTGTAAAGATTAGATGCATAACAACCTATTTATTCCTGACGCAAATTTCTGGGATGAATGCTGGCGCACAGGGCTGACTGGATGGGATCTGGGCGCTCCATCTCCACCACTTGTAGATTTTTTTGATACCATAAATAACAAAGAACTGCACATTCTGATTCCTGGTTGCGGTAATGCTTATGAAGCAGAATATCTTCTTCGGCATGGTTTTAAAAATATTTCTGTTCTCGATATATCTTTTGAAGCAGTTAAAATCTTGAAGAACAAATTCAACGATTCAGCAATAAAGGTAATTCATGAAGATTTTTTCCAACACAGGGGTAACTATGACTTGATCATAGAACAAACATTTTTTTGCGCTATCCATCCTTCAATGCGCAAAGATTATGTGCGGCACGCTTTTGATCTGCTCAAAGAAAACGGACGACTTTGCGGACTTTTATTCAATTGCACTTTCGATAACAATTTTCCACCCTACGGCGGTTCAAAAGAAGAGTATATCACATTGTTTTCACCCTACTTCATCATAAAGAAAATGGATATAACTCCGTTGTCTGTTAAGCCAAGATTGGGAAAAGAGTTATTTATTGAATTAGAAAAAAGAAGTTGGTATGAAGACAAGCAGGATTTATAAAAAAAACCTGTGTTTGGTAGTGTTTTTATTGGCCGGAATGTTTATTACAGGCAGCTCCATAAAAGAATTTTCAATGGAAAGATTAAAGTTTATTTTATATATTGTAATTCTAAAAGTCGTTGGTGTATTAAATACTGATATATTGAAAAACATTGGGTAAATAGAATAAATTTTAATTATCTAAATAAAAAGACAACATGGATAACAATAACAAAAACAAAACTTTCAGCGAATTAATCCAATCTGACAAGCCTGTGCTGGTAGATTTCTATGCTGAATGGTGCGGGCCTTGCAAAATGATGAAGCCAATATTAGAAGACTTGAAGCACAAAATAGGCGACAAGGCGACCATCATTAAAATTGATGTTGATAGAAATCCCTTAGTAGCGTCTGCCTACAACATTCAAGGTGTACCTACATTAATGCTTTTCAAAAACGGACAGGTGAAATGGCGCCAAAGCGGTGTTTTACCTGCACATATTCTGGAGCAAATTATCCTGCAACATCAATAATCTCAATCGCATAGGGGGAAAAACGCATCTTCAATATGATGTATTGATATATTATGATTGTTAATACTCACGCTTATAATATCGAAGCGAATTTCTGAATGTATTTCATGCTCATAAACAAATGCGTTAGCTGCTTTTACAAGGGCACGCTGTTTTCGGTGGTGGACAGCCTCCTCAGGAAGGCCAAATTTAGACGACCTGCGTGTTTTAACTTCTACGAAAACAAGTACCCCATCTTTTTGTGCAATTAAATCTATCTCTGCTTTTCCAAAACGATAGTTTGTTGCTTTGATTTCATAACCTTTTTGTACCAAAAAATTTGCAGCTATTCTTTCTCCGTGTTTACCGGTATTTAAATGCGTTGCCATTTAAGGAGTTACCTCACTTCTGCCAATACTAATATAAGTGAACCCCAGCGATTTCATCGCATCAAGATTATAGACGTTGCGTGCATCAAATATCAGAGGTTTTTTTAAAAGGCTTTTTACTTTTTCGAAATCCGGAGAACGAAACTCATTCCATTCTGTAACAATAATTAGAAAATCTGCCCCCTCTAAAGCATGGTATTCATCGTTTGCAAAAAAAATTTTGTTTCCATATAATAAGCGGACGTTGTTCATCGCTTCTGGGTCATAGACGCGAACCTGAGCGCCATTATTAAGCAATTCGTCTATGAGATATAGTGCAGGAGCCTCGCGAATGTCGTCTGTATTCGGTTTGAAAGAAAGGCCCCAGATAGCTACCACCTTTTCCTGTAATCCTCCTGGAAATTTCTGTTTTATTTTTTTGAAGAAATTTACTCTCTGTTGTTGATTTACTTTCATTACCGCCTCTAAAATGCTAAAATCATAATCGTATTCAGCAGCAGTGTGGTGCAGCGCCATCACATCTTTTGGGAAACAACTGCCTCCATAACCAATTCCGGCATAAAGAAATTGTTTACCTATCCGAGAGTCTGTGCCTATGCCTTTTCGTACAAAATCAACATTTGCTCCGGTTCGCTCACAGAGGTTTGCGATTTCGTTCATGAAAGAAATTTTAGTGGCCAGAAAGGCATTTGCCGCATATTTAGTAAGCTCAGCAGAGCGTTCGTCCATTATGATGATGGGATTGCCCTGGCGCACAAAAGGCTCATACAACTCTTGCATAATTTTTGTGGCGCGAGGACTACTTGACCCTATAACTACTCGTTCCGGCTTTAAAAAATCCTGGACTGCTACACCCTCACGAAGAAATTCAGGATTACTAACCACATCAAAATCTACTGATGTATGTTGAGCTATTACCTGGCGTACTTTTTCTGCCGTTCCAACAGGAACAGTACTTTTGTTGACAACCACTACGTAATTTTCAATAAGCTTACCAATCTCGCTTGCCACACTTAATACATATTTTAAATCAGCGCTACCATCCTCGCCCGGAGGAGTAGGTAAAGCAAGGAAAATAACTTTAGCGCCTTTAATGCCCTCGCTAAGCGAAGTGGTGAATTCTAATCGGCCGTGTTTGGTATTACGCTCAAACAAAAGATCCAAATCGGGTTCAAAAATTGGGATATGACCTCTTTTGAGTTGGTCTATTTTTTCTTTATTAATATCAATACAACAAACATGATTGCCGGTTTCTGCAAAACATGTTCCAGTAACCAACCCTACATAACCCGTGCCAACAACAGCTATACGCATGAAAAAAATTAAATATCAGTTTAGCGAACGAAAATATTCTTTTACATTTTGAGCAATGTATCCAAACACCTCTTCATCAAATTCAGTATGAATCGGCAAAGAAACAGAATTCAGGCTATGCCATTCGCTGTAAGGGAAATCTCCCTTTTTCCATTTACCATCGGGGTTGTATGCTTTTTCAAGATGCAGAGGATGAGGGTAATATACCATTGTAGGGATGCCGCGCTGCTTTAGAAACTCGCGCAAATCGTCTCTGTTGCCTTTAAAAATTTTCAAGGTGTATTGATGAAATACGTGTGTGGAATAAGGTGCTCTGTAAGGGACAGCGAGCTCAGGCATGCCAGAAAAGGCTTCATCGTAAAAATCAGCGACCCTTCTTCGTGCAGCAGCATATTCATCGAGATACTTTAGTTTGACATCGAGAACGGCAGCCTGAATACTGTCTAAGCGTGAGTTTACACCAACCATATCAAAATGATACTGTATGCGCTGACCATGATTAGCAATCATTCTTATTTTTTCGGCAAGCGTATCATCGTTACAAATCAAAGCACCTCCATCGCCATAACAGCCTAAATTTTTAGAAGGAAAAAATGAGGTGCACCCAATGAGCCCCATGGTACCGGCTTTCATGCGTTTACCGTCAGAAAAAATATATTCAGCCCCAATGGCTTGAGCCACGTCCTCTATCACATAAATTTTGTGCTCTTGTGCTATTTCAAGCAATGGCTCCATGTGCGCACATTGCCCATAAAGATGAACAGGAACAATTGCTTTGGTTCGCGGTGTTATAGCCTTTCGTACAGCATTTATATCAAGAGTAAAAGTTTTTTCATCAACTTCAACAAACACCGGAGTAAGCCTTAGCAGTGCTACCACTTCTACCGTTGCAGCATAGGTACAAGCCGGAGTAATAACCTCATCACCAGGCTGCAAATCCAGAGCCATCATAGCTATTTGCAGCGCATCGGTTCCATTGCCGCAACCTATCACATGTTTGGCCCCTAAATATTTGGCCAGATTTTCTTCAAAGCGTTTTACTTGTGGCCCTTTAATAAAGGTAGCATTATCGATAACCTCCTGAATTCCGGCATCAATTTCAGACTTTATCTTTTGATACTGGCCTATCAAATCAACCATTTTAATTTCCTTCACCTGTAATATTTTTTAAACGGTGGCGAATATAATAGATTTGCCATGATGCTTAATTTATGTGGTTGTTTTTGCCCTTATTTTTAATACTATTCATCTTTGAAGCAAATGCTCAGTACGAAGATTTTACAGCTGATCGAAATTACTCATCCGCCTTTTTAATCGCTCCCTCCTATTCATATCAATTTGCTTTGGGAGATTTAGCTAAGCGATTTGGAGGAAATTCCAATATTGGCGCTACACTTACTTATCATTTTCTCAACCGCTGGCATATAGGAGTCGAGGGAGGTTTTCTATTTGGAAACAATGTGCGGGAAAACACTATTTTAGACAGTCTTGCAACAGCAACCGATGGAAACTCCGCTAAATTCATCAACGCGCTGGATAATTCTTTGTTGAGTGTACAATTGCAGCAAAGAGGCTGGTGCGCAAAACTAATAGGCGGCAAAACCATAATTTTAAATAAAAAACAAGATGCGCTTAATCATTCCGGGTTGCTGGTACTGACAGGACTGGGTTTTTTGGAACATAAGATTCTGATTGATGTTAGCGAAGAAGTTCTTCCACAGCTTAATAAAACCTATCGCAAAGGATACGACCGATTAACTAATGGATTTATGCTTTCACAATTTATTGGGGGCATACTTCTGAAACAAGGAAAATGGATCTCTTTCTACGCCGGAGTACAGGCAGATGTAGCATTTACCAAAAACAGAAGGCCATGGAATTTTGATTTATATGCAGCTGACAAAAGCAACCGTATTGATATGCTGATTGGGTTAAAACTTGGTTGGGTTATCCCCGTTTCAGAAAGAAAATAGATTAGCAAGACCACTTAACATAAAATTTACGTTCTTCTGGTCATTAATCTTTCAATATAAATTTATAATTGCGTTACTAACTTTTCAGTTATGAAAAATTTTAAACTCCTTTTAACCTTATTTATATGTACCAGAATTTTTTCTCAGCCTTTTACTCCCGGGAACGTAGTAGTGGTAAGAATTGGAGACGGAAATAATCCGCTCTCTAATGCAGCACAACCTGTTTTTTTAGATGAATATGCTGCACTTACCGGACAACTTATTCAAAGCAAGGCGCTGCCCACTACAATCAGCGGTTCAAACCGCAGGCTTACTATGAGCGGTACCGCTACATCAGAAGGCGCACTAACACTTTCGGCAGACAAAAGATTTTTGTGCCTTGCGGGTTACGATACAACAGTAGGGGCAGCATCTATTGCAAGCGCACCGGCCGTTGGAAAAACAGTTGCTATCGTCAACTCAGCCGGTATTATCAATACATCAACTGGAATAACTGCCGGAAACGGATATAATGGGAATAATGTGCGTGGAGCAGTAACCAACGATGGCACAGGAGTGTGGATGAGCGGGGCCGGTTCAGGCGGAAGCGGTGGAACATACTACGTTCCTGCCAACAATTTTACTTCCGCTCCGGTGAAAATCAGCACAACACCTACCAACACCAGAACGGTAAATATTCATGGAGGACAACTTTATGTATCTGCTGCATCCGGAACATTTTACGGTGTTAGCCAGGTGGGGAGCGGATTGCCAACCACAGGCGGGCAAATCACTTCACTACTTCCTGGCGTAAATGACAGTTCGGTCTATGCCTTTGTAGTCTTTGATGCAAGCACAACAGAGCCGGGAAATGATTTATTGTATCTTGCCGACGACAGGACCGATAAAGGGGGCATTATAAAGTACAGCAAAGTTAACGGCACATGGACAAACAACGGCAAAATTGCTTCTTCCCGATCCATGCGCGGTTTAGCGCTACTCAATGCCTGTGGCAAGATTAGAGGCTATGTGTCTTCTCAAGATACAATTTACACATTTATTGATAATGCCGGCTACAACCAACCATTAAATGCTTCACTGACAGCGCTTGTATCTGTACCATTAAATTCAGTATTCAGAGGAATAGCCTTTGCTCCAAACACACAAGATCCTATACCACCTGTAGCAACATTATCAAGCTCTTCTCCGGTAAAATGCTTTGGCGCATCTAATGGCAGCGCTACTATTTCTGTAACCGGAGGAACCGGCTCTCTCTCATATCTTTGGAGCGACAACGGCACCGGAGCTACCAGAAATAATTTAGGCATTGGCACTTATAGCGTTACTGTTACTGATCAACTCGGATGTACTTCAGTAGTAAATAATATTTCAATCACTCAGCCTCCGGCTCTTAATGTATCCACTAATGCCACACCAGTTAGTTGCTTTGGACAAAGCAACGGTTCAATCACTTTGAATGTCAGTGGAGGTACACCAAACTATTCCTTTAACTGGAGTGGAGGAAGCAACATTAATTTATCAGCGGGAGTTTATTCAGTAACTGTTACTGATGCAAATGGCTGCACAGTTGTGAAAACAGACACCGTAAAACAGCCATCACAGCTTGTAGTCAATGCCACAAAGGGCAATGTTACTTGTGCCAGTACTAATAATGGATTTATCAACCTGAATCCAACAGGAGGCAATGGCGGATATACTTTTTTGTGGAACGACAACAATACTCAGCAAAACAGAAATAATTTAACTGCAGGTATTTATGCTGTTACGATAACAGATTCTAAAGGTTGTACAGCAACCCGCCAAGATACTATTCTTCAAACAGCAAGCCTCAACGTCAGCGGCAACGTCAGTTCCATTACTTGTTTTGGCGCGAACAATGGGTCTATAGTAGTATCTGCAACAGGCGGCAGTGGCAACTATACCTTTAATTGGTCAAATGGTGCAACCGGTGTTAATCTCTCCAACTTATCTCCGGGCACTTACACCGTTACTGTTGATGACGGCAATAATTGTACAGGAACAGGCAGCTTTACGATTATCCAGCCTGACTCGATAGGTATAACTGCAACTGTTGTTAACCCCAATTGCTTTGGGGGCACCGGCTCTGTGACATTGACCTTATCAGGTGGCACTGGAAACCTTAATGCGGCATGGAGCAATAACGCCAATCCTTCAGCACTTGCCGCAGGCACCTATACTGTAACAGTAAGTGACGTAAACGGGTGCACAAACACACGAACCTTTACCTTAACCCAACCTGATTCATTAAAAATTTCCGCAACGATAACAAATGCCAGCGCTAATGGCGCCAGCGATGGATCAATTATATTAACTGTAAGTGGCGGCACTCCGAATTATGATTATGATTGGAGTAACAATGCTACTACCAAAGACCTGATTAATATTTCTGCGGGAACCTACACTGTAACGGTAACAGACGACAAAGGATGTACTAAAACCGCCACATTCGTCGTATCGCAACCTTCCGGCATTGGAAAAGCCGGTGAAAGAAGTCCTATTATAGCACTGAACATTTCTGGAAAAAAGATTCAACTTATGCTTGAAGAAAGTGTGAAATTCGAAGATAATATCATTACTGTTTACAACATGCAAGGCCAGAAATTTTATTCCATAGAAACAAAGAATTTGCTGACCAAAAACATTTCAATAGACCTATCATACGTTCCTGAAGGCCTTTATTTCCTTACTTTAAATGGAAAATCCTTACAGCATACCGTAAAATTTATTTTAAAATAAAGACATATGCCCTCCATTTTCTCTAAAATCGTAGCGGGAGAAATTCCATGCTACAAGGTTGCAGAAGATGATAAACACCTGGCATTTTTGGATATTTTCCCTTTAGCCAAAGGACATACATTAGTAATACCTAAAAAAGAAATAGATAAATATTTTGATTTAGAGGATGACTTATTTGTGTCCCTGAATGTATTCGCAAAAAAGGTAGCTATCGCCATAGAAAAAACCATTCCCTGCCTTCGTGTTGGTATGGCAGTAGTAGGGCTGGAAGTTCCGCACGCCCATATTCATCTGGTACCACTAAACAGTATGAAAGACCTGGATTTTTTTAAACCAAAGTTACAATTAACTCCCGATGAAATGAGAGAAATATCAAGAGCTATTTCACAAAATATTTCTCTTTAGTTTTTGAAGATATTTCTGCAAGTAAAACTCTTTTCGTAGAAACTTTTACTATACTTGTGTAAATGGATAACAATTTTCTGATCAGTGTTTTGTTGTCAACCATACCGGCCTTGCTGGTTTTTCTCACTGCTTATATTGTTTTCAAGCAACAAATTCGCAGAGAGCTTGAAACTAAATTGCTTGATTTAAAACTAAAAGACAGCAAAGAAATTAAAATGCTACGTTTACAAGCCTATGAGAGACTTGCGCTGTTTCTCGAACGTATCTCTCCCTACTCGCTCATAGGGCGTTGTATGGAACAAGATATGATTAGCCAGGAGTTGCAATACGCGATAGTCAAGACTATCAGAGCTGAGTTTGAACACAATCTCTCACAACAGATTTATGTAAGCGACAATTGTTGGAATTTAGTTGTACAAGCCAAAGACGAAATCATAAAAACGATCAATCTGGTTAGCGCTCAATTACCCCCCGATGCATCAGCGCAGGAGTTGAGTAGAGTAATTATTCAGGCTGTAGCCAATGCGAATGTTCCGCTTCCTACTCAGCAAGCTCTTGAATTTTTAAAGATGGAAGTGAGAAGTCTGTTCAATTAAAAATATGGACATACTGAAGTCTTTTAGCGATGGAAGAAAAAAAGTAGCTGTATTGATTGACCCGGACAATTATTCTGAATCATCCTTAAAAAAAATCATATCGTTATCCTCGCTCGGCCACGTAGCATATTATTTTGTAGGTGGGAGTCTTTTGCACAACAACAAGTTTGAAGAAACGATTACTTTTCTAAAATCAAATAGCTGCTTACCAGTTGTAATATTTCCAGGCAGCAGCTTTCAGGTAAGCAAGCAAGCCGATGCTATTCTTTTTCTTAGTTTAGTTAGCGGCCGTAACCCTGAATATCTCATCGGGCAACAGGTAGTAGCTGCTCCAGCCGTAAAAAATGCAGGAATAGAAGTTATACCCACTGCTTATCTGTTAATTGATGGTGGGAAAATCTCTACTACTGCTTACATTACTCAAACTTTACCTATACCTGCCGGCAAACCTCAGATTGCCGTAACAACAGCCCTTGCAGCGTATTACATGGGCATGAAAGCTGTTTATCTAGAAGCAGGCAGTGGAGCAAAAGTTCCCGTATATCAAGAGGTTATAGCTGCCGTGAAAAAAGAAATTCCTTTGCCGCTTATTGTTGGAGGTGGCATATCCTCTAGCGAACAACTATCTAAAGCATTTGAGGCAGGTGCTGATGTTGTTGTAATCGGAAATGCTCTGGAAGAAAATCCCGAATTGCTAAAAGAGTTTCTCAGCTCAAAAAATAATTGGATGTGATAATTAAAACTCAACTGATATCTTAATCACTACTCTGGATTCATGCATCAGAAATTGTGAATTAACTATTAATTAATGTATTATAGGATAACATTGTTTTATAAAACCAATATCATGCCCATAAAACTTGCTGTTTTTGACATGGCAGGCACAACTGTGGAAGACAAAGATTTTGTTGCAGAAGCGCTTGTACATGCCTTCAAAAATCAAGGCCTATTCATTTCCGCTAAGCACGCAAATTCAAAGATGGGTATGCCTAAACCTGTTGCTATTCGCGAGCTTTTAGAGGAGATCTACGAAGAAACTCCTGAAAACTTAGAATTGCTTACCGATACTATTCATAAAGACTTTTGTAATCTTATGATTGACTTTTATAAAAATCATCCATCGGTAAAAGGGAAAACTAATGCGGTCAGAACGATGCTGGCGCTCAAAAATGCAGGAATAAAAGTTGCATTAGACACAGGTTTTTCAAAACGAATTGCCGGGACTATCATAGAGCGTTTAGGATGGGATGTACAGCAGGTTATTGATTTTTACGTGGCCAGCGATGAGGTGGAGCGCGGCAGGCCGTATCCCGATTTGATTTATAAAGCTATGGAACTTGCACAGGTAGATAACCCTTCAGAAGTTGCTAAAATAGGAGACACCCAAAGCGATTTGCAGCAAGGCACCTCTGCAGGTTGTAAGTTAGTCATCGGAGTTACAACAGGCGCACAGCCTAGAAATATACTTGAAAACGCTCCGCACACACATTTGGTCGAGGACTTGTATGAAGTAGTAGATATCATCATGAAAGAACAAACTTGAGAATAAAAGATTAGTAATACAGCTATTTAAAATTATTTATCTGGCATCACTAAGAGTATCATACTTCGAAAAGTATTTGCAGCAAAAAAAAATTTTGCTGCCCATCTATGCCGGTATAGTAGCTTTCCTCACATACTCGTGCATGTATGCTTTTAGAAAACCGTACACTGCAGCCACCTTTGAGTCAGTTTCAGTATTTGCAATAAACTATAAGGTTCTGCTGGTTATTGCTCAATTAATAGGATACACATTAAGTAAATTCCTTGGAATAAAAGTTATTTCTGAATTAAAAACTCATCAACGTGCCTTAGGTATCATTGGCCTGATATTTCTGGCATGGCTAGCCTTACTGCTATTCGCAATTACGCCTCCTGCTATTGGCATTATGTGTATCTTTTTAAATGGAATACCATTAGGGCTGATATGGGGATTGGTATTTAGCTATCTGGAGGGGAGAAAAACAACTGAACTAATGGGAGCGATACTAACGGTGAGCTTCATTTTTTCATCCGGATTTGTAAAGAGTGTAGGGAAATGGTTGATGGTACATTTTGGCATCAGTGAATTTTATATGCCGTTTTTAATAGGAGCTATTTTTTTCTTACCAATAGTATTTTTTGTCTTCCTCCTTGAACAAATACCAGACCCCAGCGATGAAGACAAAAAGCTTCGTGCACCGCGCCCTCCTATGACGGCCGGCCAGCGCAAAGCTTTTCTTGAATCTTTTTTACCGGGCATCACCGTACTTGTTATCACTTATATACTGCTCACTGTGGTGCGCGACTTTAGAGATAACTTTGCCGCTGATATATGGAACGAAAACGGATATGGCAAAGCTCCGGCTATTTTCACCATAACAGAAATTCCGGCCTCATTAATCATTCTAATTATGATGAGCCTGCTCATTATTGAAAAAAATAATTTCAAAGCGCTGAGGATAAATCACATCATGATTCTCACAGGCTTTGGAATAGCCTTGATGGCTACTTTGGCATTTATGCTCAAATTCATTTCACCGGTAATCTGGATGACCCTCAACGGCCTTGGACTTTATCTGGGTTACGTGCCGTTTAACTGCATGCTCTTTGAAAGATTAATTGCCGCTTTCAAAAAACCAGCTAATGTCGGATTTTTAATGTATATAGCTGATTCATTCGGTTATCTGGGGAGTATCGCTGTTTTATTATACAAGGAATTTGGCGAACATCAAACCGGCTGGACGGATTTTTTTATTACAATGCTCTTAGGTATAAGCATTATTGGGCTTTTATGTACTTTATTTAGCCAGATTTATTTTGAAAAACAGAAAAAGTTTTATCAGCAATAAAGATAGAATTAAAAGTCCCTCTCAGAATTTATGAAAAAAGGAATTGTAGTTGGAGCAGGTATAGTAGGGCTGGCGTGTGCACGAGCACTTGCTGAAAGAGGTTATCATGTTACCGTACTGGAGCGAAACTCTTGGGCTAATGGTGCATCAGTAAGAAATTTCGGAATGGTTTGGCCTATCGGGCAGCCTACAGGCCCTTTGCTCGAAAGAGCTATGAGAAGCCGTTCGATATGGAAAACATTGTGCGAAGAAGGCAAGATATGGTATGAAGAAACCGGCTCACTGCTTGCAGCACAACATGAGGATGAAATGCAGGTGATTGAAGAATTTGTTTCGCTGAATAAAATGCACCGCCATTGCGAAATATTAAATCCTGAAAACGCATGTGAGAAATCTTCGGCTTTAAAGAGGGATGCTTTGCTTGGAGCGCTGTGGAGCGACAGCGAAATTATTGTTGATCCGCGCGAGGCTTTAGCAAAGTTGCCAGAACTAATGAAAGATAAGTATCAAATTAATTTTCTGTTTGGAAAGTGTGTTAGCCATGTTGCTTATCCTAAAGTCTTTTGCGGCAGAGAAGTGTTTGATGCTGATGTAATTGCGATATGCAGCGGGTACGATTTTGAAACATTATATCCGGAATCTTTTTCGCGACAAAAAATCACAAAGTGTAAATTACAAATGTTGCGAACTAAAGCACAGCCCAAAGGGTGGAGAATGGGAGCCGCCCTGTGTGCCGGCCTTACGCTTATTCATTATTCTTCTTTTAAAGAATGCCCGTCATTGCCCGCTTTAAAAAAGCGATACGAAAAGGAACTGCCTGAATATATTCAATGGGGTATCCACGTAATGGCTTCTCAGCAAGGCAGCGGTGAGGTCACTCTAGGCGATTCGCATGAATATGGCGACACTTTCGACCCCTTTGATAAGTCATTTATAAATGATTTGATATTAGAGTATTTAGACGGATTCACGCAATTTCCAACACGCCATATTGCACAAACATGGAATGGTATTTATGCCAAAATGCATGACGGCTCCACTGAATTGATTTTGCGGCCCGAAGATGGCGTGTGGATTATCAACGGCCTCGGAGGCGCAGGCATGACTTTGTCGTTTGGACTGGCCGAAGAAGTGGTTGCGAGGATATAACTAAACTAAAGCTTTAAATCTGTAATACAATTTATAAGATATTTTTTTCCTCAATTTTTATTAACTCATCATCCATTAATCTATATCTATTTATAAGTGAAAAATAGAACGGTAAACTAAAAAATAGGGGCAGCATTTGTAATTGTACTGCCCCTATGCAATAAAAGGGTTAAGATTTGTTTTAATGATTAACTACAAGGCGCTTTATCGCTGTTTTACCGGCACTTTCTACCTTTACTAGGTAAGCGCCATTTGGCCAGTTATTTAAAGAAATATTTTTAGTAATAGCGCCATTAACTTCGCCAAACTGATAGGAAGCAACTTCTGCGCCAATCACATTAAATATTCTCACAGATACAGGCTTATCTACACCCTGTATAGACAGTGTAACATTGCCTGAGGCAGGATTGGGCAATAAAGATATGTTGCTTTCAAATTTTGTGTCATTCACCGAAGAAATACATGCACTATTGGAAGCAGAAAGTACATTAACCTCAACAGAATTTGAGGTGACTACGCAGCCAGCACTGTCAACCTGCAAACGAACATTGAATTTGCCAATAGAAGTAAAGGTATAGTTTGTTGTGTTACCTACTCCTACTTCTGTGTTTCCAACATACCATGTTGCCGTCCATCCATTTTGTCCGGATGATGTATTTGTGAAAGTAACCGGACGGTTTACACATACTTGAATACCGGCAGCATTAGAAACATCAGGCAATACTGTAAAGCTAACATTATTTGTAACATTTGGGTATCTTATAGTAGCAGTGGTGGAAGCTGTGCAGCCAGCGCTATTGGTAACGGTAACGGAATAGGTGCCGGGTAGGAGATTTCCTAGTGTTCCCGTGGTAGTTGTGGTATCAGGACCAATTGGTCTGCGCCATACAAAGGTTCTTTGCCCTGTGGTAAATCCTGTGAGCGTTGCAGTGAGTGTGCCGGTGGTTCCGCACTGAATTTCTATAGGTTGACCGTTGTTGATGGATATCTTAATACCACGGAAAACAATGGTCAGCCTGGCAGTGTCTTTTTTGTTAGTGATATTATCAGTTGCAACTACAAACACAGTAGTAGTAGAATCAGTTATCAGCGTTGTTTCTTTATCATTTGGAGATGTTAATGTGCCACGGCTTGTAAACCATTGATAAGAAATATCATCACTTCCAAAACCGTTAGCCGTCAAAGTAACCTGGTCGCCGGGGCAAGCGATGGTTTTAGAGGCTTTTGCAGACACTCCAAAATCCACTTCTGCGCGAACCAGAGGTATAATTTGCCAGTTTTGCCACAACCAAAAGCGACAACCAAGAGGGAAGGTTGGAACAGACAGAGAACCATTATCCCATCCGGTGTTGTTTACACTAAAGTTTAGATAATAAATGGAGCGACCAGGGATTGTAGAACGTTTCAGTAGAAATTGATCGCTGTTACATGAATCTGCAAAAGCACAACCGATTGAGAACTTGCTGGCTGTGTCTGCATCATACGAAACAGTTATAAGAAATCTATCTCCTTTATTGAAGGATACTCCAATAGGCACACTAAGTACCCTCAAGGCAGTGGGAGCAGTACGCAGCGGCAACAAAGCGGAATCCTTGAAAGTGAAGTAATAAAGTGGTGGAGAGGTGATTACACTGTTATATCCCGTGTTATTTGAGAAGGTTACAGGCCATTTGTAAACTTTAATAGTCAAGCTATCAGAAGGGCGCAACACTACAGGCGTATTAGGATAATTGTAAATAATATAGACACTATCTACAGTCATTTTGACTTTACTCAGCGGAATTACTTTGTTATAAGCCTGTGTGTTGGGGTCTTGTATAACAATGGTATCAAAGATAACACCAACCGTCCTTGCGCTAAGGAGTTTTGAAGAATCATAACGCTCATTAATATCCTCAGCATAGTTAGGAATAAAATCAATACCGCTTTGGGTGGCATTATATCCGTCCACCTCAGGATAATCCAGCAAAAAAGTATCTTGCTGAGCACGACCTGATGAAGCTATCCTGAATCTATCAACTAAATTTTTGGGAAGTTGATACACCTTAAAATTCCCTTTCGAGGTAGCTTCTGGCAATACAAATTCATTGAACTGTCCATAGTTTGGAGTTGTCAGAGTGGCTAAAATGCCGAGCGCGAGAAGAAATCGTTTCATCGTAATAATGTTTAACCTTTAATTTTTTATTAATTAATTTTTATTGAAAGACTACAAAAAAAATGATTTTAGTTGTAACATACTAAATTCAGTGATAATTTTTAACTAATTCCGAACGGAATTGATTAGAAAATTTTCGTATGATTGCAGGGCGTTTAGGTCCTATAGCTCAGCCGGTTAGAGCACCTGACTCATAATCAGGGGGTCCTTGGTTCGATCCCAAGTGGGACCACTAATACTTACACTATCCGATTAAATTCTTTTTAAATTTTAAGAAAACACTTTTTACCCAGCTCTGAAAACCCACCTTACAATTTCTCTTAAACTGATTTTTTTACCATACATCAAAATTCCCGTCCTATAAATTTTTGCAGCTACCCAAGTTGCGCCCAAAAAGCCTCCAACCAGCAAAAATGCTGACAACAATATGTGCCACAAAGAGGGCCCAAATGGAATCAGGGAAGGCATAATTACGGGAGAAGTAAGCGGAATGAGCGAAGCCCAAAATGCAATTGAGCCCTCCGGCTCACCCAACACATTCATCAATAATAGTACAGAAATGATTATTGGTGTGCTGACCGGCAATATGAGCGATTGCATATCGCTCTCATCATTTATGGCTGCACCTATAGCTGCAAACAAGGCGCCATACAACAAATATCCTCCTATGAAAAAGAAAATGAAAACAGAAATTATAATTGGAAAATTTAGCTTGCTTAACTGATTAAATGCCATCTGAATTTCATCATTATTAAAGGCATCTTGTTGAGATGAAGCATTCACTGAAAGCGATGATTCGCCAAAAGTTATTCCGAAAACCAAGGTAAGTATAAAAGTACCGACGCTAATAATAGCAATCCACATCACCAGTTGAGTAAGCCCAACCATTGCAATACCTATTATTTTACCGGCCATTAATTCAAATGGCCTGACACAACCCATCAGTACTTCAGAAACGCGGCTGTTCTTCTCTTCTCTTACCCCCTGAAGAGTTTTAGTTCCGTAAACAAAAAGTGAAATGTAAATGATAAATCCCATCAGATAACCCAGTACTACAGCTACTTCCGAAGAGCCTTGTTCTTCTTTTTCAATCCCTGTATGATAATTGATAGTTACAGTTTCATCTAAACCGATAAGATTATAATCAATTTGCAGGTTTTTTAATTTTTTCTTTATAATGAAATCAGATACCGTTTCACTTAAATATTGTTTCAGGTATAGTCCCGGTTTATCATCTGAAAAGAACTGAATAGGCGCTCTGTTTGGATACATAACATCAAATCCAGAAGGAATGCGGAGTATAGCATCAAAATCTGTTGATTTATTTTTCTGATCTGTGAGTGCCGAGTAGAGTGAATCAAACGAAAGACGAGGATAGGTAAAATACACCGTTTTATCTTTTGAATCCGGCAAGACCGACTCTTCAAATAATCCGGCTTCATCTACTACTGCAACAATCCACTCTCTATGTCCCGATACCGACAACCACAAAACAACGAGCATAAGCAAAATAAAACCGAGTGGAGCCAGCAGTGTAGTGAGCAAAAAGAGTGGAGTGAAAACTCTGCTCCTGTATTCCCTCATAATAATTAGTAAGATTTTTTTCATACGGCTTTTTGTTCTACTGCCTTGATAAATATTTCCTGAAGCGTAGGAAAAATTTCATAGAAGGACGTAATCTTTACATTGTGCTCTAATAAAAACATAAGTAATTTTTGTGAGGAGGAGTCAGCCAGTTTTAAAGTAAGCTCATTATTATTTAAAGTATATTCAGGATATAAGATTGAGAATTTTTCTGGTAGTGTGCCTTCAAATACCACACGGAAAGTATTTTCTTTAAATTGTTGTTTCAGCGCAGATAATTCACCTTTTAAAATTACTCTTCCCTGATTAATCAAAACGATATCATCGCAAAATTCCTCTGCGTGCTCCATTCGATGTGTAGAGAACAAGATGGCCTTGCCTTGTTTTTTTAAATAAATAATTTCTTGTTCAATCAACCTGGCATTGATAGGATCTAATCCGCTAAATGGCTCATCAAGTATCAGCAAATCGGGCTGATGCAGCACGGTGCATATATATTGTACCTTTTGATGCATGCCCTTAGAGAGTTCCTCAACTTTTTTGCCAGCATGAGAAGACATTTCTAAGCGGCTGAGCCAATAATTAGCTAATGAATCGGCCTGGTTGCCATTCAAGCCTCTTAGTCTAGCAATATATATAAGGTGTTCCTTTACTTTCATCTTTTTGTACAGGCCTCTTTCTTCGGGCATATAACCAATGCTTTTGTTATGACTAAAGGTAAGCGGCTGCCCCTCATAAAGAATTACACCATTGTCCGGCTGAGTAATACCCGCAATCATGCGCAGCAGAGTGGTTTTTCCGGCTCCATTGGGACCAAGCAGCCCGGTTATTTTACCTCGAGTCAACGTGAAAGAAATATCGCTGTTAGCAACAATTCCATCGTATTTTTTAGACACTCCTCGCAACTCTAGCAGTGCTGCCATACCAGCAAAACTAATAACATAATCATGTATGCCGCTTCCTTGTTTAAGGATGATAATGCTCGTAAAAAGAAAAATTTTTGTTTCTACGTTGGATAAGGTGAATAAGTTTCATTGTAGAAACAACTCTGATACGAAGTTTTCATATTAAATAATTGATTTTCAATATTTTGATTTTTTAAAATGCTAATTTTTCAAATTCAAATTTTGATGAAATTGTAAAACACATGACCCTATTACGACTATACCTTTGTAACCGTAAACGATATTGTTTACATAACTAAAAACTCTCTGACTATGGAACTTTTATTTGTAATTCTTCTTGCCTTGTTAGGCACAATCGATGGTGCCCATGACATCTTAATCAGGAACGACTTGGGATTTTAAGACATCATTTCCGTATTTTATAAAGAAGGAAAGCTGGACGATGAATCCTTCCAAAAACTGAACGGCATTGGAGAATTTATCCCCAAGAACATTAAAATCGGGGAAGTAATTCACAGCTCTGAAATTAAAATCGGAGAATTTATTCCAAGATCTGATATTAAGATTGGAGAAATAATTCACGGTTCTGAAATCAAAATCGGTGAGTTTATTCCAAGATATATCAAGATCGGGGAATTCATCCCAAATCAAAACTAATTTCTCCTCTTACCAGAAAAAAATCGTCCAGCTGCGGGCTGCCAATTCAGGCAGCCTTTTTTGTTTTCTTCATTCAACTCATGAAAGAAAGGTTTGCAATTTTTATTTGCAGACAAGATATCTATCTAAAACATTTTTGCTGTTATTACATAGAGTTTGAAGCAATTAATGATTGAATTTATTGTATGTATATCCAACTAACATAGACTCGCTTCTTGCGTCCGGCTTATATTTGTAATGTGAAGGCCAAAGTCAGAGACACCATTAATTTTCTGAGTAAACTCACGCTTAGAAAAATCATTAATTTTCTTAAAGTATATTTTTCTTTCAGCCTAAGTCGCCGGTTTGGAAAACCATGGCATTGGGGTATGCCTGTAACTATTTCTATCGAACCCACAACTCACTGCAATCTTGGATGTCCAGAGTGCCCCAGCGGCTTAAAGATATTCACAAGGCCTACCGGAAACCTTAATACCAATAATTACCAGAAACTGATTGACGAGGCACACCATAAAAGCATCTTTGCATACTTTTATTTTCAGGGCGAGCCATACATGCATCCTCAGTTCAATGAAATGGTAAATTATGCATCAAAAAAAAAGTTGTACTGCGTAACTTCTACTAACGGTCACTTTCTTACTTCACGCAGAGCATTGCAAACCGTTGAAAGTGGCCTCGACAGAATTATCATCTCCATAGATGGGACTACTCAAGAAACTTATGAAAAATACAGGCAAGGGGGAGATTTGAATAAAGTGCTCCAAGGGGTTGAAAACCTTGTGATAGCCAAAAAACAATTGAAAAGCAATAAGCCATATATAATCATTCAATTTATTGTGATGAGACACAACGAACACCAGATGAGCGAGATTGCTCTTTTAGGAAAAAAACTGGGTGTAGATGAAGTTAAATTCAAAACAGCTCAAATATACAACTATGAAAAAGGAAGCGAGCTTATTCCTTCTGAACCAAAATATTCGCGATATAAAAAAGTTGACAATAAATACGTGATAAAGAATAAGCAATATAATTACTGCTGGAGAATGTGGCAGGGAACAGTAGTAACATGGGACGGCCAATGTGTACCCTGCTGTTTTGACAAAGACGCTGAACATGCTCTGGGTAACGCCTTCGAAAGCAGTTTAAAAGAGGTGTGGCAAGGTACTAACTACAGCAATTTCCGTAGAAAACTTATGGCTGGAAGAAAAGAAATCAATATTTGCAACAACTGCACCGAAGGCTTAAAAGTTTGGATATAATATCAGGTATTATCATTTCAATTTTATTTCAGCATGTACACATTCGGCAATAATTTCGCAAGCCTGCTGTATCAATGCATCAGGAATATTAAGTGCAGGAGCTATCCTCATGCAGTGAGGCGCAAAGAGAAACCAATCTGTAAAAACACCTTTTTTTATTAATTCGTTGATAATTCGCAGGCATTGCTCTTTGGAATAAAACTCAACAGCCATCATTAGCCCTTTTCGTCTTAAAGCACGGGCGCCAATAACACTCAGGTATTCTTCAAAAAGCCTTCCTTTTTGTTCTACTTGCTCAAGAATGTTTTCATTTTCCAAAACTTCAAGAGCAGCAAGGCCGGCTGCACAGCTCACCGGATGGCCGCCAAAAGTGGTTATATGCCCTAATACGGGATTTGATGCCAACAATCTCATCAGGCTTTGCGATGCAACAAAAGCGCCGAGCGGCATACCACCACCTAATGCTTTTCCTAACAAAAGAATATCCGGCTCAATTTCAAAATGCTCAAAAGCAAACATTTTTCCTGTCCTACCTATACCTGTCTGAATTTCATCCAAAATCAATAATGCACCTGCCTGTTCGCACTTTGCCCGAACTTTCTGTAAGTAGTCTTCAGAGGGTATAATCACTCCGCGCTCTGCCTGTATTGGTTCCATAATTACCGCTGCGGTCATTTCATCAATTTGTAATAAATCTTCTTCTTCCCCAAAGCGTATCATGTATGCTTCGGGCAACAAAGGGCGATAATTCCTTTTGAAGTATTCATCTCCCATTACACTTAGGGCGCCTTGGGTGCTACCGTGATAAGCGTACTGGCAATAAAGGATTCGTGTCCGACCGGTAGCCCGTTTAGCTAGTTTCATGGCGCCTTCAGTAGCCTCAGCGCCGGAATTTGTAAAGTAAATACAGTTGAGTTTTTCAGGTAAATAAGAACACAACTTTTGGGCATACATGACCTGAGGAGCCTGAACAAGTTCTCCATAAACCATAACATGCATATAACGTTCTGCTTGTTGTTGTACTGCCCGAACCACATGAGGATGCGAATGGCCTATATTGCATACGCTGATTCCACCAATAAGATCAATTAAGGGAAGCCCTTCTCTAGGATAAAGCATAGAACCTTGCGCGCGCTCTATTTCTATCAGCAATGGGCTTTCACTGGTTGGAGCAAGCTGCTCTAGGAAGATACGCCGATGGTCAAGATGCATAAAAGAGTTGTGTTGATTTATACCAATATTACAAAATTAGCTTCGCTAACCATGAGAGATAAAACTCACTAGTTTCCAGAATAGTGAACACTTTGGAATTATCTTGTTGAGAAAGAGTGCGATATAAAATTTAGAAACTTTGATTTAATATTCTTTTTTTGAATATGAAAACATCAGAAAATGTTCAATGAAGACCAAAGTTTTTTTAGCCGCCTGAAAAGCTTATTTGGTGGCCATGCAGAAGAAAAATCATCTGATGTAATTCCAACGCGAAGAGTTGTAGGATTTAACGAAGAAGAAGTCCCTAGGCCTACTTCCTTCGAAGATATTGTAAACAATCCTCTGCCTGCATCTACACCGGTTGGGGTACGCACGGTTGAACCAACCGCTCAAAACTATGAGACTCCAACAGAGGAAAATTTAGACATATTATTTGCGGAAAAATACACGGAGCAGGGCGGTTGTTTCATCTACTGTCAAACTTTGGCGGAGGTAATTGAAATTCTTCAAAAAATGAAGTCTGACCAATCCTGGGCACACATATTTGCATGGGAAAATGAAATAAAAGACCTTTTCTGCGAGCATAATTTTCAAAGGGGTGCTTTGGGTTTTAATATTACCAACTCTGATGCTGTAATCTCGCTTTGCGAAAGTCTGGTAGCAGAAGATGGCTCTATTATTTTTAATCCTAAGCAAGCTTCGCGTAGAACACTAGACGGTTTCCCTAAAACGCATATTGTTTTGGCAGATGCCACGCGCCTCACGCCATCCCTGGCTAGCGGACTCAACCGTTTCCATCAGCTGCATAAACCGGAATTGCCATCGGTGTTCAAACTCGATGACCACAGCAACGAGCATTTTTACAATAAAAACAAGCTGGTACTAAGGGCAGAAGGGACGAGGGAAGTCATTGTTATTTTTGTAGATGAACTTATACCGCCCAGCTTAAAACCCTAAACGGTCATTATTTCTTTCTCTTTTATTTCGAGGTGTTTTTCAATTTTTCGTGTATAATCATTTGTGATATTCTGAATATCTGCTTCTGCTTTTTTACCTGAATCTTCAGGCAAGCCATCTTTTATAAGTTTCTTTATTTTTTCATTAGCGTCCCTTCGTATATTTCTAACGGACACGCGGGCTGTTTCGGCTTCTTGCCTGGCCTGCTTAACCAGGTCTTTTCTTCTTTCTTCAGTCAAAGGCGGAATGTTGAGTCGGATAATTTTTCCATCGTTTTGAGGCGTGAGGCCGATATTGGCCATCATTATACCACGCTCTATGGCCTGAAGCAAAGAGGCATCCCACGGTTGTATAGTAATGGTTTTAGCATCGGGCGTGGAGATGTTTGCTAATTGAACCAATGGTGAACGCGAACCGTATGCTTCTACTTCTACATCCTCCAGCATAGATGGATTAGCTTTGCCGGCCCTGATTTTGGAAAGCTCATACTCGAAATGCTCCAGTGCTTTTTGCATTAACGAGCGCGTTTCATCTAAAACCTTTTTTACTTCTGCTTCCGTCATTTTATCTTTTTTAGAGTTAATCAACTTACCAAAGTGCCTACCTGATTTCCCTCCAGAATTTTTTTCAGGTTACCTCTTTTATTCATATTAAAAACAATAATCGGAACATTGTTCTCCTGACATAACGTAAAAGCCGTCAGGTCCATGATATTTAGTTTTCTTTCCAGCGCCTCGCGAAAAGTCAGATGAACAAATTTTTTTGCGTCAGGATTTTTTTCGGGGTCGCTGTCGTAAACTCCATCCACACGCGTGCCTTTTAATATTACATCGCATTCTATTTCAGAAGCGCGTAATGCTGCAGCCGTATCAGTAGTAAAAAAATGGTTACCGGTGCCTGCCCCAAAGATAACCACCCTTCCTTTTTCAAGATGGCGTACCGCCCTACGTTTAATAAATGGTTCAGCTACTTCTTTCATTTCAATGGCGGTCATGAGTCTGGTAAACACACCTAGTTTTTCTAAACCGCTTTGCAAAGCCATGCTATTGATCACTGTGGCCAACATGCCCATATAATCGCCCTGTACGCGATCTATACCATTATCGGCTGCTTGCAAA
>JAVQWQ010000018.1:0-26110 GCA_033578915.1 Chitinophagales bacterium
ATTTTTGGACTCGTCACCGCATCGTTGGTTATCGTATTGCTGTTAATAAGGCCTGTAACATCACCGGCTAAATTTGGCAAGTTGCTAACCGGCACTGTGGCTGTTGAGCTCAAATTGCCGCTCCCGTCATTAATGACAATGTGGTTGGGAGTACCTGCGGCAATTTTGCCGCGCGATATGGCTGCCGTATTGCTGATGTCGGCATTAACAATTGTGCCATCTAATATTTTGGCGCTGGTTACCGCATCGTTGCTGATGGTGGTTACGGCACTGCTGTTAATTGTTACATCTCCGCTCAAAGTCTGAAAGGTGGGATTGGCGCTGCTGTTGGCTACTATCACCTGGCCTGCCGAAGGCGTGTTGGTTTGTATTAGCGGGTTAGTACCATCGCCATATAACATACGGTTGGCCGGTACATTACCTATGCCCGTTCCCCCGCGGTTTACCGGTAGTATATTGGTTACAACCCCACTGCTCAAGTCCACCGAATTAGGCCCCATGTCGGCAGAGGTGATGGTGCCGTCTAATATCTGAGTGGTGGTTACTGCTCCGGTAGCTATGCCCGGGTTGGGATACGTACCTGTGAGGGCGCCTCCCGCTGCACCCGTAGGCGGGCCTCCTGCGCCAATACCTACCGGCTCCCAACTATCGCCATCCCAAAAGTCGGTACGATTGTTGTCTAAATCGTACACCAATAGTCCTTTATTTGATACACTTAAGGTGGCCCCCAAAGCATTTTTCTGCGTGGTAGTTAAGCGCGGAATATAGAAACCTTTGTTGGTTACATCTGTGCTAAACACTGCTTTGGCGGTGTCTGCAGTAACGCTCCCTGCAATAAAACCACGCGTACCAATTACTTTATCGCTTGCTTTCACATTGCCGACCACGTCTAGTTTTTCGTCAGGGTTGGTTTTGCCTATTCCTGTTCTGCCTTGAATGATGGCTCCATCTGGTGGTGCAGGTACACTAGAGTAGCTAGAGCCTACCGAAAGGTTCCCTTTAATAGATCCTTTGCTACCCGGATTGCTTTCACCTATCCCAACCCTACCCGACTGCGAAAATGAGTATATGAATAAAATTAAACTGATGTTAAGAGATAAAAATTTTTTCATAACAAAACCTTACATATCAAATCAATATCAAAAATCATACCAAATTATTGAAACTTAGCAACCCAGAAAGTTCAATAATTTACCTTGTATTAAAAGGCCGCTACAACAGTAACTTCGCCCATGAAATTTCTTTTCACCAGTGAACTTCCCCATTTTTCGATAACAGATGGGTAAACGTGCACACCTAAGACTACGTTTTTAACAAGTATGTCCAATCCCGTTGAAGCATACAAACCCCATCCGCCTGTATAAGGTATCGTTTTTAATATTTCCTTATTGGGCTGGGCATGTTCCAAGACTAATCCCGCTGTGGGTAATAAAGATAACTTATTATTGTTATTATTCCACCAGTAAAAAGCTGTTGTACTCACTCGAGTACGGTTACCGTAGCGATAGCGATTAATGTTAGGATTGTTTAAACGATAGGCTACCTCTGTATTAAATCCCCATGCAGCTACACGCAACGTGTAGATTCCAGAAAAAAGTAAATCGAGGCTTCCTGTTCCATTTTGCAAGTGAGCATGAAGCAATCTACCTTCTCTCATCTTTTCAAAACTGCCGGTAGGAAATTTTATTCCAGCACCTAAACGCAACTGGTGCTTGTCTTTTCTCCCACTGCAGTAATTCGGATGAAACGTCAAAAACTGGCCAAGCAAAATCAAATCACCCACTCCACTGTTGTGAAAAACAGTTTCGCCCTCTTGTTGAGAACTAATTTTATAAGGCAAAAGTGCAGTGAGGTGAAAGCGAGGCGAAAGATTATACCTTCCCACAAGTTCTATGGAATGAAACTCATCTCTTGACTTTTTAATTGGCGCATCTGCAGTACCATGGGAAGGATGGATACTGGTAAAAAAAGATGTGTTATACCTTAATCCCAAGACGCTGTTATTTAGCTGCGGAAGAAGCGCAGCAGAAGTGCCCATACTACAGCCACATATATCGCAACTATTTACAGATAGAGGAAAAGTTATTAATAAAAAAGCAATATAACGAAATACAATCATGGCTCTGCAAACCTTTTATCGTTGACAAATTCCCAGTCAGTAAGGGTTTTTAAAAAAGCTATAATTTGAGTTTTTTCATCGGGAGTCATTGATATACCTGTTTTTCCATTAGAATGTACCAGCAAAGGGTCGAGCGTTGCCGAAATCTTCACACCTTTTTCATAATGTTCTAAGACCTGTTCAAGAGTCCAGAAGCGTCCATCATGCATATAAGGAGCAGTTAGCTCCACGTTGCGCAAAGAAGGGACCACAAATTTTCCTTCATCTTCCTTAAGTGCAGTAATCAGGGCTCTACCTTTATCTTTATTAAATTCTGTATCTAATCCGTTGTTGCGGAAACTATAATCTGTGAATAACTCTCCGGAATGACATGATGCGCATTTAGCTCTAAACAATTCAAGGCCTCTTTTTTCCTGTTCGGAAAAATTTCCGCCGGGTTCACCGCGCACATATTTATCATATTTTGAATTAGCCGACACCATCGCACCCATAAATTGAGCTAACGCCAAAAGCATGAGCCGGTCTGTAATCAGATCTGTTCCAAAAGCTGCCTTAAACCATTTCCGATATATTTCTGAGCGATTAAGTTTTCTAACCACATTGGCCATGGTTTCATCCATTTCTAAAGGATTACCAATCGGGGCCGTTGGCATCACTTCTAGGTGATTTACGCCTCCATCCCACATAAAGGATTTATGCCAAGCAGCATTAAAAATCCCGGGAGCATTTCTTATACCAAATCTATCTTCTATGCCATGACTCAGGCTGTGGCCTGCGTGCGCAAACGCAACAAATTGCTGATGGCATGAGCCGCAGGAAATTGTGCTATCGCGAGAAAGAATCGGGTCGTAAAAAAGTTTGCGGCCTAAGTTAAACCCCTCCTGAGTTAGCGGGTTTTTATGAAAACGGTAAACAGGTTCAGGGAAATTAGAAGGAACGTAAAATCGGACAGGCTGCTCTACCTTGGGATCTTTCTGACAGGAAGAAAACCATAACAAAAACCCAATAAATACGAGTATTACTCTCATACTATTCATGGAAGAAATCGGGCGCTTTTCTAGGGCCTAATTTCTGAAGAAGCAAGGCTTTGCCAAAAGCGCCCGAACAGATTATCAATTAATTGTGAACGTGGTCATAACTGAATAATGTAGCGTAATTGTCTGCAAACTTGACGGCATTCGGGCCGGGCATGTGTACCATGCTGGGGGATGAAACATCTATATTGTTAAACAATTTTTTTATGTCTGCCTTAGCGTGTACCACCACTTCTTTACCTTTGCGCACTTTTAGTCTATCGCTGCCAAAATCAAAAGAAATAGTTCTTATGGCGCTGTGTGGAGCCTTAAAACCCCCAATATGATATGTAAACCCTGAAGGAGCCTGAGGACTAGTACCTTCTGCTTTAAAGAATACATATCCGGTATTCCAATTCCAGAACATATCGTTTGTGGTAGCCAAAGCGCCTTCTTGTGCGCCGGAGGTATTCCGGATGCTATCCACTCCAACAATAAAGCGCAGTCCTTTGTAATCGCCTGCAGGCAAGTCCTTAAACTTTAATTTTGATGAAGCGGGGTCGGCAGCATTCACCAGATAGTAACTTTCAGGTACTTTGTATTCAGTACCATCATCTTTTATGAATACAAAGTTGCTGACATAATATTTCAGTTTGGTGAATTTTAGTGTTTGATTACCCGCTGTAATATAGTCTGTGTTTAGGGCAAAGGATTGTGCAGACCACACGTTTTCCATTTCAACCTCTGCATTGCCATTGCCCTCCGGGCTTTCATCCTTTTTACAAGAATGCAGAATAACTGCTAATAAAAATAAAAGCAATATATATAAATTATTATTTTTCATAATTTTTAAATTAAAGATTAAAAAATAGTTGGGAATAAGATTAGTGGTTTAGGGATTGAAAATAGAAATAATCGTAGCTATCCGGGTGGGCGAATAATATCGAATACTGCACAGGGTAATTTGGGGAAAATATTATATGGGACAAAAGCCAGTGTTTCAACATTTTTAAAAAAAATATAGGATATGCCGACTCTTTTAATAAAATATTCAGAGCACTCTTTTACTATTTTTTGGGCAGCTTTACGAGAGTTTTCATCTGATTTTTTTAGCTGTTTGGAGAGATAACATTTGCCTTCACATTTTAGGGAAGGCTGGTTTCTATTGATACAAAGCTGCCGTGAAATTATGTTCTTGTTTGTTTGATACCACAAATAAATACTTAAGGGTACAGCGTAATCTAAAAATTGTAGAATAAGAAAAAATATCGATAAAAGTTGCTTCACAACAAAAGACAAATTTATCTCGCAGTATTTTCCTTCAAAAACTTTTTTTGATTAAAGTGAATGAATTTCAATCTAAATAGTCGTTAATCGAATTAAATTCAATGACTTCTTTTTCTGAGAATTCTGTAGGGATATCAAAAAAAATATCTTCAGCAAATTGCATAGAGTCAAACTTCCCTGTTAAAATGATATATGGCTTTGTTAACGAATCGTTTTTAACTAAAAAAATATCAGTTTGACAGTGTTTTTTTAATTTCAAAGCACTTTTAAAAGCTTGCTCTTCGGTCTCAAAAGCCCCTACTTTTATAACATAGCAATTATTCATTCTCACCGAGTCGTAGGAGCTAACCTCACGCCAAAGAGGAGTTTTAGGAAGCGGATTAATAATAACTTTTGTGATTCCTTTATGCTCAAAACCTAATTCTCTTGCAATTCTATGAGAAACATCAATACATCTTCCTTTTATAAAAGGGCCTCTGTCCGTAACTGTTGCGATTACATATTTTCCATTTTCGGGATTGATAATTTCTACTTTGGTTCCAAACGGGAGGGTACGATGAGCACATGTGTATTCGTTTGGATTGAAAACACGGCCACTGGAGGTTTTTTTCCCGGCAAATTGTTTACCATAATAGGATGCCGTACAAGCCTCATCATCTATGTTTTGAGAGGCCGAACAAATAGCAATTAGGATTGCTACGCCTAAATTTAAGCTTCGAGCAATCATTACATCTTTAAAATATTGCAAATATATTAATAAAAAAAATTATTAATGTGTAAGTTATAAACACCACAAAACCGATAGAGAATATTAATTTTGCAACATTGTGCAAGACATCTATCCGGTATTTGAAAAATTCCTGCAAAAAGAAGACCGTGAAAGGTTACTCGGCCAAAGGGCAAAAGTGATATGGATTACCGGGCTTTCCGGTTCCGGCAAAACCACTTTGGCAAAGGCCCTTGAAAATGAATTACATCTTCGGGGGTTCAAATCATATGTATTAGACGGAGACAACGTTCGTACAGGACTATGTAAAGACCTTGGATTTATGGAAAAAGACCGAGATGAAAACATCAGAAGGGTTGCCGAAACAGCAAAACTATTTCTTGATGCGGGTATTATAACCATCTGCAGCTTCATTACCCCTCTGGAAAAACAACGGCAATTAGCCAGAAACATAATTGGCAAAGCGAATATGATTTTGGTTTTTCTTAACACTCCTTTACATGTTTGCGAGCAAAGAGATTTTAAAGGTTTATATTCAAAAGCTAAACGGGGTGAATTAGAAAATTTCACTGCTGTAAACGCCCCCTATGAAAAGCCAGCCGACCCCGATATAATCTTAAATACAGAAAATAGAAAATTGTACGATACAGTAATAGAATTATTAGGTAAAATTCTGCCAGAAGTTACATATATATTCAATGAACAACCCAGACAATACGAACAATACAACATTTGAGACTTACAATATGCCTGACTACCTGGATTACCTGGAAGCAGAGGCAATTTTCATAATCAGAGAAGCAGCCGCACAGTTTAAAAATACAGTGATTCTTTTTAGTGGAGGTAAGGACTCTGCAACCGTTACTCACCTTGCACACAAAGCTTTTTTTCCGGCACCTGTTCCATTTGCACTCCTGCATATAGATACCGGACATAACTTTAAAGAGGTCTTAAAATTTCGGGATCAAACAGCGGAGCGATATCATATGAAATTATGGATTGCTTCTGTAGAAGATAGCATAAAGCAGGGAAGGGTAAAGGATGAAGAAGGTTATGATGCTTCGCGCATTGCATTGCAGTCGGTATCACTGCTTGATGCCATTTCTAATTATAAAATAGAGGCCTGTATCGGCGGGGCAAGAAGAGACGAAGAAAAAGCCCGTGCAAAAGAAAGAGTTTTCTCTCATCGCGACATTTTAGGGCGTTGGAATCCTCAGCATCAACGCCCTGAACTTTGGCATTTATACAATACCAGGAAGAATGAGGGGGAGCATTTCAGAGTATTTCCCTTATCTAACTGGACCGAACTGGATGTCTGGAATTATATAAAAAGAGAAAATATTGCATTGCCTTCATTGTATTTTTCACACGAAAGAAAGGTTTTCAGGCGAAATGGCATCTGGTTTGCCGATGAAGGAATCATACCCTTAATGCCTGGTGAGGTTTCAGAAACACACATGGTACGTTTCCGAACAGTAGGAGATGTTACTTCGAGTGGAGCAACTTTATCGAATGCTGCAACCATAGATGAAGTGATACATGAAATTTTACAATCCAACACCTCTGAAAGAGGCGGAAGGGCTGACGATAAAAGAAGTGAAAACAGTATGGAGCAAAGAAAAAGAGAAGGATATTTTTAAAAAAGCAAATATTTAAGATGCTCACAAAACAAACAGGTAAATCGCATACACAACAGACTCGCACATCGCTCTTGCGCATAATGACGGCAGGTAATGTTGATGATGGCAAAAGTACCCTGATAGGAAGATTATTATTAGATTCGGGAAGCCTTCCCGAAGATGTTATCTCGTCTTTGCAATGTTTGAAGAAGAATGAAAATGAACATTTTAATCTGGCATTTGTAACGGACGGGCTTAAGGCAGAACGCCAACAGGGCATAACCATTGATGTGGCCTACAGATATTTTTCAACTTCAAAGAGAAAATTTATTATAGCAGACACCCCGGGCCATGCAGAATTTACCCGCAACATGATTACAGCAGCAAGCGTGAGCGATGCGGCCATTATTTTATTAGATGTTGTTAAAGGTATTTCGTTACAAACCAGGCGTCATGTGGCTATTGCAGCGCTCATGGGAATTAAAAACATCATTGTTTGTATAAATAAAATGGACCTTGTTCAATATCAAAAAAATGTTTTTGAAAAGGTAGTGGTGAATTTTAAAAACTCCATATCAAACAAATTTTGTAATACGCATTTTCATTTTATTCCTATCAGTGCGCTTACCGGCGAAAATGTTATCCACTCCTCTCCGGCCCTATCATGGTTTAAAGGACCTACCTTGATGGAAACGCTTGAGGGCCTAACATCCGATAACGAAGAAGAATCAATACTTGCGGGGCGATTCCCGGTTCAGTATGTTATAAACGCAGTGAATGCAGAAAATACAACATATCGCGCTTACGCAGGTAGAGTTGCGGCAGGAAAATTCACAAAAAATCAATCCATCAAATTAATGCCGGCAGGGATAAAAAGCAGCATAAAAAAAATTGAATTAAGAGGCGCTGAATTTGATGTGGCCTCAGCAGGCATGAGTGTAAACATAACACTTACCGACGATTTAGAAGTTAGCAGAGGAAACATATTGTGTTCAGAAGAAGATTTACCTACACTAACGCGTACCTTTAAGGCAAAAATTTGCTGGATGTCGTCTCTACCGTTACTGAGGCATCAAAAATTCATTTTAAGACATACCACATCAGAGACGCGTTGTGAAATTATTGATATAAAAAACAAACTGAACCTCGAGAGCTTCTCTTCGGAAGAATCCACTTCATCACTCGAAATGAATGATATTGGAGAAATCATAATAAAAACAGAAGAACAAATAGTAGCTGATGTTTATAGCAAAATAAAAGAAACCGGCTGTTTTATACTGATTGATGAAAGAACCAATTCAACGGTAGCAGGCGGCACTATTACTGAATTTTGCTGATACTATTTACTGAAAAGCATTTCAGACAATTCCTGGACTCTCCCTAAGGGAATAATATTCAGAGAATCTTTATCTTCATTAAATATCTTCATGTTATATTTAGAAATATAGATTGTGTTAAAGCCTAATTTAGCCGCCTCAGATATCCTTTGTTCGATTCGGCTTACCGCGCGAACCTCGCCGCTCAAACCAACTTCTCCGATAAAAACAGATTTATTAGAAACAGGAATATCTTCATAGGAAGAAAGTAAAGCGGCTACGATGGCCAAATCTACAGCCGGGTCTTCAATCTGAAGGCCTCCTGCCATATTGAGAAACACATCTCTGGTGCCAAAAGAAAAACCAACCCTTTTTTCCAAAACTGCCAACAACATGCTCAGCCTTCTGGAATCAAAGCCTGTTGCGCTGCGCTGTGGGGTTCCGTAGAAAGCAGGAGAGACCAGCGCCTGTGTTTCGATAAGTAAAGGACGGTCGCCTTCCATGGTGCTGGCGATAGCAATGCCGCTCAAATTTTCATCGCGTTGCGTTAATAAGACTTCGCTTGGGTTCAACACGGGACGCAAACCGCAATGCTGCATTTCGTAAATGCCAAGTTGCAAAGTGGAGCCGAATCGGTTTTTTATTGTGCGCAACATGCGGTAGGCATAATGTTTCTCTCCCTCAAACTGCAACACCACATCTACAATATGCTCCAGCACCTTTGGTCCGGCAATTAGCCCTTCTTTTGTAATATGGCCAATAATAAAAACCGCTATGCCGGAATCTTTTGCAAGACGCTGCAATTCGCTCGTACATTCCCTGAGTTGGCTAAGGCTTCCGGGTGGAGAATCGCTGTATGACGTTTGCAGTGTTTGAATAGAATCTATTATAATCAAATCCGGTTGCAGTTCATGTGTGTATTTAAAAATAGATTGAGTATTCGTTTCAGTGTATATGTAACAGGAGTGATTTTTTATGCCAATTCGTGAAGCACGCATGCTTATTTGCGCCATACTTTCTTCCCCACTTACATACAATATTTTTTTATTTTTTAAATTTAAAGCTAACTGCAAAAGCAGAGTAGATTTGCCGATTCCCGGGTCGCCGCCTAGCAAAACAATTGAACCGGGAACGATGCCGCCTCCTAAAACTCTATTGAGTTCAGGGTCTAAAGTGTCTATTCGCTGAGTGGATTCATTAGGTATATCTCCAATTAGTGTGGGCGGAGTTAGATTGTTCCTGAATCCTGTAAGTTTATCGCGCTCTCTATCCGGCCCCGGCCCTTGCGCTATTGATTCCTCTGCATAAGTGTTCCATTCATTGCATACAGGACATTTGCCCATCCACTTTGCAGCAGTTGCTCCACAATTTTGACATACAAAAACAATTTTGCTTTTAGACATGCACCTGTAAATACAAACAACCTTGGGCAACCGGAATTACGTATGACTGTATTTGTTCAACAACTGTTCAACTAATTCAACATAAGCTTTCATGGCTTCTTCTTTTTTCATGCCGCTTTTGCTTTTCCAATGATTCCATTTGAATTTTTCCTTAAGATCAAAAAAACCAGGCTCCTTGGTATTGTTATCTCCTTCTGTTGCCTGCTTATACAAAGCGTATAGCTCCAGCAATTCTTCGTTTTCAGGCCGTTCGGTCAGCGTACGTATTTTCTGTTGTGCTTCTTCAAATTTCTTTTTTAAACTCATATAGATCATTTAGCATTTAATCAACTCAAATGTTTTAATTTTTTTTGAAGAATTTCAATGTGAAAGTTTTGCCTTGAAGCGTGGTTCGCAGATGAAGTGAATCATTATCTAGTTTTAATACCTCATATTTCTGTTCGCCTTCATGGTCCCTGTGGATCAATATTTTCCCGTCATTTTGCATTTTCCACTCGCCTTTTTCATCTTTAAAGGAATGAGCATGGTAAGTAAAATCTTTGAGATACTCTATATAAAAATTTTGTCGCAGTTGTGCAATCTGACTATCAACGACAGGTTGTAATTCAGGCGATACTTTTTCTTCATATTCAATAGTAAAAAAGTGCCAATTACCGCTAAGTAGTTGTTCGGGAGTTGTGCGTTTGCATGCAATGATGAGCAATATAATTAGTGCGGAAATATAATGCCGTATCATGAATCAGATTTCCATTGGAATAAAAAAGGGTTGCAGGTTGCAACCCTTATGTTGTTACACAGCTATTTGTTATTTCGCCACAAAAAATCTACGAGCGCCAACTATGGCATTTTGTTTGCTGACAAGTTGTATAATATAAGCGCCCGGACGCAGTGTACCGACATTTACAGTTGCCTGCTTATTGAATTCGGTTTCAACCAATTTTCTGCCACTCAAGTCAAATACAACCATTTCTCCATCCTGTAAATCAGCATATACATTCAGGATATTGCTTGCAGGGTTTGGAAACACTTTAATATTTACCATATCAAATTCTTGCACAGAACTGGGATCGGTTACTCTGATGCGCAAAATGCCGTTGGAGCTCTTTCCTGTTGAAGATACAAGTTGATAAAACACTGTGTCAAATCCAACGTAATTATTTATTGGTGTGTAGGTTATGTTATTTCCGCTTTTTACAGCCGAACCATGAGCCGTAGTTGTACTAATATTACCTAGAGAAAGTGTTGCGTTAGGATTACAATCCTGATCATTGGCCAACACATTTACGGTTATAGGTTTATTTTTTGTTGTTATGGTGTCATCTTGACGAGCTATTGGGTTGACTACATAATTATTGGGGGCAACAGAAAATGAAACCTCGTCTGCCAACAACCTACTGCCGGTAGGAATATTAGAACTTCCCAGAGAACCAATAATATTTTCGAGCTCAAAAAGATTGCTTGAAGAAAGCCCTATAGTAATGCTGTCGGGCACATCGCATGAGTTATAAACAAAAGGAATGGCAAATCTTTTATAACCATTGGTAGCGCTATTGATAAACCTTACAGCAGATGCTACAATATCGTTTCCTTTGCGCAATACTGCAAAAAGAGTTGCAGAGTCGCCAGTAGCCGGAAAATAGTTGGCATGGACAACAAAGCTATCCAGCCTGCCACTGATGGGAATACCACTTCCGGGAATACTTGCAGGAGAAAAATCGTTTGAACCAACCAGATTAGCCAGGCTAATTTTAAACTCACCGCTGATCACAAAACCGGGAACCGGTGTAGAGATGTTAATAAGAGGAACTAAAATATTATCTGTTACAATCTGGGCTGCAAAATTTCCACTAAAAGCATTGTTTGATTTCGTAACAAGTATTACTCCACCCGGAGCTGGAGAAAAAGTATCTGCGCCTGTAACATAATTCACCGAAGTCCAACCCGTGGGATCTTCAAAAGAAAAAGTATCTATTAATACGATGGGTTGAGGGATATTTAAAATAGAGGTGTCTATTTTCCAGTTTTCAAAACCGGAATTAGGAACTTGTGCCATGCCAATTTTGGCAAACAAGAGAGCAACAAAAGCGAATAAATTTCTTTTCATTTTAGTCATAATTTTGTTAAGAAATGAACAATGCGAATAAATCAAATCTTTACATTGTAAAATTGTTTTGTTTGTTAAAAAAGTATTAATAATCAAAGAGTAGGAAGTCATTCAAATGCTGCCAAATAACTAAACCATACAAAAGTTGTTTTTTACTGAATAGAAAAAATTCAGTACGATTGAATGTTTTTTAAATAACTTTAAAAAGTAGAATATTGGCAAGTTGATGAATGCTGTAACTTATAGTTGCATAATAGTGGAAGATGAGCCACCGGCATGTAAGCTTTTACAAAACTACATTGAAAAAGCAGGCTGTTTCAAATTAAAAGGTATTTACCATACTGCGGAAGAAGGTTTAGATTACCTTAAATCCAACCGCATTGATGTGCTTTTTACTGACATCAAAATGGCAGGAATGGATGGTTTGCAAATGCTTGATAGACTTAAAACAAATTCCTTTAAAGCGATCATCACATCTGCCTTTGATAGTTTCGGAGTTCAAGCCTATAATCTGGATGTAATTGATTATCTTGTCAAACCATACTCATTCGAAAGATTCATGAGAGCGGTCAACAAAATCAAAGGCGCTGTAATATGTGATAATGAACAAAATTTTTCTGCGACAAATGAAAAGCAATTCATCTTTATAAAAGCTGACAGAAAATTTCATCGAGTATATTTATCAGATATTATTTACATCCACGCTTTAGGTAATTATCTTAAGATAATAACAAAAGAAAGAACGTTTATCATTCGTTCTACTATGAATAACCTGGAAAGTAAACTACCGGAAAAACTATTCATGCGTGTACATAAATCATTTCTGATAAACATAAATTATGTGAGTAGTGTAGCAGGCAATAAGATTTACATCGCCTCGGGTTGCGTACCTCTAGGAGATACTTTTAAGGACGCAATCTTATCACGTATAGGAACAAATGCAATTAACTGAATTTTAATTAAGCTTAGTTGATACGATTGAGAATATCTTCTCTACTGTTAGGGCGTTTTTGTATTTGCCAGTTGAAATTTTTTAGGTAATAATTCTCTGGTGACAATTGACGAATTGGTGTAAATACAGCCTCAGGTTTTTTGATAAAAGTTATCTTTCTCATTTTTTTATTTTGAAAATACATCCACATCATTCCGCATTTGGCGAAGTTGGCGCCAAGAATTTTGCCGTTATCTTCTTTTGCAAAATACAAACTCTCCGAATTTAGGCTTACCTTAACTCTATCTAACTGATTATTTAGAAAGTACCCATTGATGTATTTTCCTTTAATCTGATCAAAAAATCCATAAACAGATGGAGCAATGATAAATCCGTTGCGATTCATTTTTAATTCATCGGCTTGTTTATTTTTAACTAAGAGAAAAATGGTATCTGCGCTCATCTGTATGCTATCGTTCCATAAAATCGGTGCAAGGTGAAATCGAAATGTAGAGTCTTTAAAAGAATAATATATCGAATCGCTTATGGCCTGCAAGTTTCTTGTAAAAATAGCCGCATGATAATAAGCATAAAAAACTCTGGTAGAGTCTGTATCTGATAGCGTGTGACTTTTTAATGTGTCGGCAGTTAAGAAAAGTGAATCGTCTTCCAAACGATAAATCAACACCGGATTTTGAGTAGCAAGAATATAATCTTGCTGTTCTATGTATTCACCATAATGCGAAATTATGGTAACTTCCATAGCGCTGTCGCGCCATTCCACATGTTTGAAACAACGGCCAAAACCTTTGCTTCTTTCATAAAAAATGCTGTCGGCAATCAGCGACTGAGGAGGGTTGGAAACTTTTGTCCCTTTACCAAATGCAGCCACATCATTTTTGGAGTCGTACCAACCGGTAGTGCACCGAATACTGCTATTTCGATTCAAAATCGTTGTATTACCAAAGAAATAGGAGACATCCGTTCGCAAATTATACTGCAAAGTATCGGAGTTAATGTTATATTCAGGATCACTTATTACCACATTTTGACAAAAGTGAACCATGTCTGTAGCAGAAAAATAATATGCTTTCCTGCTTGTGATGGTGCTTTGTTGCCTCACCACTCTTCCTCCGGTGAGATAATAAGCTATATTTTGATCAGGACGATAAAACAACTCTTGGCAATATAATGTCATGCTTGGAGAAGCAAGCCTTACGTTTTTAGTCATACGCGCAAGTTTTTTGTTGCCATCATAAAAAAGTGCTTCACTCCATGCATCTACCGTGTCCTGTAGAATATGAACATGGCCATAAGCATCAACAGTATTAGAATCGCGCTGTATCAAAGCGCTATCGCAATACATCAACATATTTTCCTGTTTTAGCTGTACATCGCCGGAAAGAATTGTATAAGGGCGGCCATTCCAATCTGTGTATCGAAGCATGTCTGCATGAATTATTTCAATTTCTTTCTGATTTTGACACATCAGAGGTTTATGCACGGAACAAGTAATGACCAAAAGGAAGAGAAGCAACTTAATTTTTGAGTAATTAAAAAGCTCGATAAAAGAATCAATGCAAACCAGAAACAATAAAAAATTGAGGTGTATTTTTCTATTGAATAAAAATTGGGACATTACCGACCGTGGTGTTGAATTAAACGCTTTGCTATTTCAAAAATCATAAAATATATTTGTAACAACATAATACATAAAACATGAAAAAACTTTTTACATCATTAACGTTTTTTTCTTGCTTATTTTATGCAGGCGCACAGGTGTGTAGCCCTACACCGCCTCTTTCCGAACCTAAATTTGATCCAAAGCCTGATTCCGTTCGCTGCATGGTAAGAAATCAGGCATACGACCAAACTTTCAAATTTCGTATTCCTGACAAAGCCGGCAACTTCACAATTAATTGGATGGCTATTGACAGCGTTACTAACATTCCGGCTGGTATCACTTATCAACTCAACAAACCGCTTGGGTCACAATACAACGCAAATGAAACAGGATGTGTTAAACTATCGGGCACTCCCATTGCTAATGCAGGACAATATCGTTTAGGAATTTGGGTAAGGATTCGTGTAAATAATACACTTACACTTCCCGGCGAAATTTATGAAGTGGCAAAATCACAAAATGTCAGCAACGCCTCAGATTATATCATTTGGATCAGGGTAAAAGAGCAGCCAGGCAATACGTGTCCATGTATTGATACCAGCCGGGTTGCAAGGAACGATGTAAAACCTTACACCGGAAACGAAACCCAATGTCCTGAATTTGACCCCTCTTCTAATATTGCCAACATCGCAGGAAGTATATCCGGCCTCAACATCGCTCCAAACCCTGTATCTAACGTGGCCATCGTTGAGTTTTTTGCAGACAAAAACGCTGTTTACACTGCAAAAATTTCTAACTTAATTGGCAAGGAAGTTTATCGTAAAAATGTAGAAGTTAAAGCCGGACCTAATATTATTAACTTTAACCGCAACGATTTACCCGGTGGAGTATATTTCTTTACACTCACAGATGGGAAAGGCCAAGTAACCAAACGTTTTATCATTGAATAATTTGTATAAAAGATTACTTAAACCCACCATCTTTGGTGGGTTTTTTATTTTATAATAAATGAAATACGTTTAATGTATCACAAAGTCTTAAATCACAAATTCCGGTTCAACCTATATGCATAAAATTAGTTTGCTTTATAACGTATTATTATTTTGCAAATAATGAAGATAGGTATTATCCGAGAAGAAAAAATTCCAAAAGATACCAGAGTTCCACTCACCCCATCACAGTGTAGGCATTTAATGGAAACTCATCCCGAGTTGTGGATTGCTGTTCAACCCTGCGATTATCGCTGTTACACCAATGATGAATACCGCTGGCAGGGAGTGCCTGTTCGCGAAGACCTAAGCGGCTGCGACCTGCTACTGGGAGTGAAGGAAATTCCGCCTAAATATATTTTGCCCGGAAAAACCTATTTCATTTTCTCCCATACTATCAAGGCCCAGCCGCACAACAGAGAAATGTTCAGGGAATTTATCCGCAAAAAATCCACTTTAATAGACTACGAATGCCTAAAAGATGAAAATGGTAAACGACTGATAGCTTTTGGCCGCTGGGCGGGCATTGTAGGCGCCTATCATGCAATACGCATGGCCGGCTTGCGCACCAAAGCTTTTTACATCAGACAGATGAGTGAATGCCATAACTTTGCAGAAGCTCAAAAGGAACTCGCAAAAGTCAGAATGCCCAGTGTAAAAATTGTTCTAAGCGGTTCCGGTCGCGTGAGCGAAGGAGCAGATTTTCTGCTGAACCTGGCAGGAATAAAAAAAGTAACTCCTGAAAGTTTTCTTTACGACAGGTTTGATGAAGCCGTTTATACCCAACTGGAAAGCAAACATCTCTTTTACCGGGAAGGAATAGGATTTGATCCCGAAGATTATCATCGAAATCCAGCTAATTACAAAAGTGCATTCGAGCCATATACCCGTGTTGCAGACATTTTTATTAATGGAATCTATTGGGACAAGAGAATTCCTGTATTTTTTACTATTGAACAGATGCGCTCTGAAGATTTCCGTATTCGACAAATAGCAGATATAACCTGCGACATTGCTCCGGAATCGTCTGTACCCAGTACTGTTAAAGCTTCCACCATTGAAAATCCATATTATGGTTTCAATCCGCACACTGCTTCGGTAACAGAGCCATTTAAAGACGATGTGGTGGACGTGATGGCTATTGATAATTTGCCCAATGAACTACCGCGAGATGCCTCTGAAGATTTCGGAAATATGCTTATCAATCGAATCATACCAAAAGTCTTAGTTCAAAGTAATCCTGTAATCCAAAGGGCAACAATTATCGAGAGAGGCAACCTTACCGAGCCATATAACTATCTAAAGGATTATGCGGGTGTGCAATAATTTTTATTCATATAAACGAAACAAAAGTTTTATTTGCAATTAATACAAGATTCAGTGTTTAAAAGTTGGCCTAAAAAATTAGTATTCTCTGTTTCAGTCTGCGTGTTTTTTTTAAGTGCATGCAGAAAGGAGCGACAGTCTGAATGGGATACTGAATTGTTGTTGCCTTTGGCATCGGCAACGTTATCTATAGAAAACCTTGTTAAAGACACTTCGCTTATTAAAAAAAACAACGACAACTCGCTGCTTTTAACCTATAGCAAGCCCATTTATGAGTTTAGCCTGGCCAAGCAAATCATTAATATACCCGATACCTTTATTGGCACTACCTTTAGACTCGATTCGCTCAGGCTCCCCAATCAGTTGATTTCGTATCGGACAACGCTAGGCCAGATGGCACAACAACTTAAAAACAGTCCAGACCCTACTGCCCAGTTTTTTGCAAACTTTATTATCAATTCGCATAAACAGTATCGGGTAATACCGCCTATCAACGGCCTCTCCGCCCCTCCTACAACTTTTGATGCCTCTTTGATGTTTGACAACGCAAAACTTAAAACCGGCTACATTGACCTGGTAGTGAGAAACTTCTACCCCGTGGCTATATCCAGTGCGGTTATTGAAGTAAAAGACTTAAAGTCGAATAAAGTTATCCTAACCGAAAATATTCCATATATACCGGCAAAAGACAGCATTTTTAAAATCGTAAATATTTCAGGAAAATCGGTTAGCAACAAACTCTCATTTGAACTCAAAGATCTTAATTCGCCCGGTAGCAATGGGCAACAAGTTTACGTGGACACTACTGATTATTTAGAAGCTTTTCTTCGCATGTATGATTTAAGGATTGAAGAAGCTACAGCCGTGTTCCCTACACAAAATGTAGTTTCTATAACAGAAGAAATTACCCAGCAAATAGCTGATAGAAAACTCACCTACATTGATTGCCGGAGAGGTAAACTCAAAATATTCGTAACCAGCACAGTACAGGAACAGCTTTATCTTGAATACACGCTCGAAGGTGCTTACGACAAATTTGGAAGGCCATTGGTAGAATTCACTACGGTGCCCCCTGCACCTCCGGGAGGATCTACTACAATAGACAAAGAATTTGATATTACAGGTTACTCCATTGACCTTAGCGGAAAGCATGGCAACAAATTCAATACCTACACTCAAACGATTAAAGCGCGGATAGACTCTTCAGGACAGCTCAGGACAATATCGCTTAAAGATAGCCTTATCATTCGATACGATTTAAAGGATATTGCACCTAATTACATGAAAGGATATGCGGGCAGAGACACCATAATGCCCACCGACAGCGTGGACTTTGATTTCTTCAGCAACTTATTCAAATCGGGCGCTATTGACCTGAAAGACGTTGACCTTAAACTTACCCTCGAAAACGGTATGGGAATAGATGGCGAAGTAAGGATCAAAAATCTTACAGCTTACAGTCCTGTAAATGGGAACAAAAGCTTAACAGGAAGTATTCTGAATACGCCTTTCTTTGTAGGAAGAGCCAAAGATTTTCCTTTTAAAAACACTGTTTCAGTATTTAATATCAACTCTTCTAACTCCAACATAAAGGAATTGATTGGGATACTTCCCAAAAAGTTGCACTACAGCTTGGATATCAAAACCAATCCTAAAGGAAACACCGGATTCTACCGCGATTTTGCATATTTGGAAAGTACCTTAAAAGTAAAACTTGATGCAACGGTGCCACTTTCATTCATAGCCAGAAATCTTACCCTGCACGATACCGTTGATTTTGACATCAGTAAAAACAATCTTAAAGTGAATGGAATTTCTGATGGTATTATCAATATCATTACGCAAAATAAATATCCCTTTGAAGCCAAATTGAATATCATCATAACAGATGAAAATTTTGCGGTGATAGACACTCTCATTAGCAATATGCATATCAATGCTGCGGCAAACAATGAACAATGCAGGGTTATACAGCCTCTGCGCGATAAACACTCGCTATTTGTTGACGAAGCCAGAATGGAGAAGCTGAAAAAAGGAAAGAAAGCATTAATTTACGCTTGGTTCAATACACCGCCACAGCAAGCCGTATGCAACGGTAGTCCACTTCAGATATACAGCGACTACACCTTAGATGTAACATTTACCGCAAAATTCAATTACAAGGTTATTACTAAAATAGAATAGTAGTGAAAGTAAAAGTTTCATTTGCTACAATTTATGTATCTGCATGTATGAATTTAGTTGGACAGGACGGGGTTATGGTGGACTTAAAACCTGATTCTGTCGTTTATCCCTCAAAATCTAACACGATACCATATCTTTATAATTATGTACAGCCAAACAGCTTTTTAAATGCTTTTGCCTGCGAATGGAACACTGAGGTCTCACCACATCGGATTGAAATTTCTGCTGCTTGGGATGGGAACTCAAATGCAATAAATCAGCAATTTGTCTGGAATTTGCTTACCAATACAGGATTTAGCCAGAGTCAAAAAGAAAAAATCAGAAGCAGGCTAGAGTCGCGAAATGCCTATGAAGACAATACCTTGGCCGGAATTCGTTATAAATATTTTAGCCCGAAATTCAATGGCATGTTTGCAATAGGTTACAACTTCAGAAGCATTAGAACAGGCCATTTTAATAAAGAGCTTTATGAACTTATTTTTTTCGGTAACGCTATGTTTGAAAACAAAAATGTGGACCTGTCTCAAACGTTTTTCCAAAACATGCTTTACAACCAGTTTTCTGTGGGTTTCACCAAAAATTTTTCTCACAGTAATATTTTATTTACAATAGGAATAAATGCTTCATTCCTGCACGGCTTAAATCATCAGTCACTTTTGATAACAAAAGGAAGGCTTTTTACTGCACCCGATGGAGAATACATAGATCTTGTATATAACCTGCGGCTGGATCAAAACAGAGGCGGCAACAGAAGAGAACGCGAAAAGGCAGATGTAGGAATGACTGGCGATCTCCTGTTTCGTATGAACTTCAACAGAAAGTTTCTGGTAACATTGAACATGAATGATTTCGGTGCATTGAACTGGCGCCGCGAACCACTTAATTACTTTGGAGGAAGAGACTCTATCCGTTTTAAAGGAATAGAGTTTACCGATATCATCAATGACTTGAATAACACTAATTTCAATAATATAAAACTGGATAGCATATTGCAAACCTTGCTCCCTGCAAGGCGCAGCGATAAATATCAAACCTTTATGCCATTTACTTTTAATTTAACCTTAACAAAACCGTTTTTGAAAGAAAAACTATTAGTGAATGCCGGGGTACAGTACAGGCCACTGTATCGCTATTTGTTGTACGGATTTATCAAAACAAATTACTTTATTTCTAATCAGTGGGTTACATCACTAACGCTTGGATACGGAGCTTATTCAAACTTTAATTTCGGCTTAGAAGCTGCCCGTCATTGGAAGAGAGCAGAGTTGGCCTTTGGTTCAAATAATCTAATTGGAACAATTGCGCCTTTTGCGTACACCGGGGCAAGCGCCTATTTTCGCTTAGGCATAAACTTTTAATCCTTTATTTATTATGATAAGAAATGATTACACATTAGAGGAAGTACGGCAACTATATCACACTCCTTTATTTAGTTTGATTTATCAGGCGATAGAAGTACATCAAAAATACCATACGGCAGGCGAAGTACAGGTTTGTACGCTTTTATCTATTAAAACAGGCGGATGCCCTGAAGATTGCGCCTATTGTCCACAAGCGGCTCGTTACCATACCAATGTTGAAGCGCACAAATTGCTGGATTATGACACAGTAATTGAAAAGGCAAGGGAAGCCAAAGCGGCAGGAAGTACGCGTTTTTGCATGGGTGCAGCATGGAGAAATGTACGCGACAATTCCGATTTCGATAAAGTTATTGAAATGGTTAAAGGCGTAAGAGCTCTGGGCCTGGAGGTATGCTGCACGCTAGGAATGCTTACCGAACAGCAGGCACAAAGACTCAAAGAGGCCGGATTATATGCGTACAATCACAACTTAGACACAAGCGAAGAGTACTATGACGATATCATAACAACCAGAACATACCGCGACAGATTGGAAACCATTAATCATGTTGAAAAGGCAGGCATTAGCGTGTGTTGTGGAGGCATAATCGGCATGGGTGAAACAGATGAGGACCGAATTAGGCTTCTTCATACTTTGGCTACGCGATCCAAGCATCCTGAAAGCGTACCAATAAATGCGTTAGTAGCTGTAGAAGGCACCCCCCTCGAGAATCGCCCAAAAGTGAGCATATGGGAAATGGTGCGGATGATAGCCTCTGCCAGAATTCTCATGCCCAAAGCTATGATACGCCTGAGTGCAGGAAGAAATGATATGACAACAGAGCAGCAAGCGCTGTGTTTTTTAGCCGGAGCAAATTCGATATTTGCCGGAGATAAACTGCTCACCACTCCCAACCCAAATTATCTACAAGATAAAGAAATGTTTGAGTTGCTTGGGCTTACACCTCGAGAAGCATACAAAAACGAGCCTAGCCCTGTATGCTAACTTTTTTACTTTCTAAGCATAGGTGATTTTGAAGTATGAAAACATTCTTAAAATTTATTCACTATTTAATATTTTAACTCTGTAGGCTGATAATCAACACTGTTTATATTTCAACAGGAAGGAAATTTTATTTAATTTAGATGTATAAGGAAATTTGCAGTACCTTTGTAATCATGACCTCTCAGGATGACTTACTTCGGAGAGTCGAAGCCAGCTTAGACACTATGCGGCCTTATTTAAAGGATGATGGCGGCAATGTCGAAGTAATAGGAATTACCCGCGAACTAGAAGTATTAGTTAAACTCACCGGCTCTTGTAGCACTTGTCCTCAAAGCTATATGACTATGCGCGCAGGCATTGAAACTGCTGTAAAACAAGCCGTACCTGAAATAAAACGTGTGGTAGCCGTTAATCAAAACCCAGAGGAACCGGCCGCTTAAATGGATATCTCATTTTTAAAAGCCGAAATCTTTCGAAAAAAAACCTTGCTATGTGTTGGCCTGGATACTGACCTATTGCTGATTCCTCGCCATCTACTTAAATATTCAGACCCGGTTTTTGAATTCAATAAAACAATAATTGAAAACACTTCATAATACGTAGCCTATAAAATTAATACAGCCTTCTATGAAGCTCAGGGAATACATGGCTGGATCAGTTTACAAAAAACGGTTGAGTATTTAAAAAAAAATTATCCGGAGTGTTTTGCTATAGCAGATGCCAAACGTGGGGACATAGGCAATACCTCTGCTAAATATGCAAAGACATTTTTTGAGTTACTCCCTTTTGATGCAGTAACGGTTGCCCCATACATGGGCTATGATTCTGTCGAGCCATTCCTTGCTTATAAAAACAAGTGGACAATTCTTTTGGGAATTACTTCTAATGCAGGCAGTAAAGATTTTCAAATTTTAGCCACAGAAGAAGGCTTATTGTACGAAGTAGTTATAAAAAAAGCAATGCGTTGGGCAGGGCCGGAGAAGCTGATGTTCGTAGCCGGAGCTACACAACCGGATATTATTAAGCAAATCCGAAATCTAGCAAAAGAGTATTTTCTACTTATACCAGGAGTAGGCGCTCAGGGAGGAAGCGTAGAAGAGGTGTGCGTAAACGGAATAAATCATTTTGGCGGCATATTTATTAATTCGTCAAGGCAAATTATTTATGCTTCGCAAGAAAATGGTTTTGAGCAACACGTTCGCCAGGCTGCTTTTTCACTTCAACAAAAGATGCAAAAATTTATTTGTTAAAATGTTATTGTTAAAAAATTGAATTACTTTGTAAATCAATATTATTTCTATGAGACTAGTTAAGCTGTTTTTAATCGTTTTTCTTGTAAAAATCGTTGTAGCCCAAAAAGAAACTAAAAAGCAAAACGAAAACTCTTCCGGCAAGCCTTCATCATTGGTTGCTCCCAGCGGTGTTGATTTATTCAGCCTTCAGATGAGCGCCTACAAAAACGCTTTAAAATACTTTGATTTACAAGCAGCAAGTGTTGCACTATATCAGGCTATTGCCTTAAAGCCAGAGAGAACTGACCTTTTGGATTCACTTGCATATTTGTATTTTACAGGAGAACGGTATGGCCAGGTATATCTGTTAGGAGATGAAATATTGAAAAAAGATGGTAAAAGAAATGATATCAGGGAAATGTTAGCGGTTTCCAAACAAGCTTTGAATATGCCACGCGAAGCTTTGGAGGATTATGAAAAGCTGTACGCCTCAACCAAAGAATTGCAATATCTCTATCAAGTAGCCAGTTTACAATACCAATTAAAAAGATATGGAGAATGCATTGCTTCTTTAGATGCGATTATTAGCAACCCCGAAGCAGATAAAAAACAAATTAATATAAAGAACCAGGATGGAGGAAGTCAAAACGTCCCTATGAAAGCAGCAGCATATAATGTAAAAGGAATATGCGCTTTGGAAGTAAATCAAATAGAGGCAGCCAAAAATAATTTTAACGAAGCGCTGAAAATATTTCCGGAATTTGTTCTGGCACGCAATAATCTGAACTATGCCAATCAATTGGAAAAAAATACCGCCAGCAATCAGCCGCAAAACAAACCGTCCTCAACTCCTGCAAATCAGCAGAAAAAATGATTGTTATGTTGGATTGATTGTTTTTAAAAGACCAACTTATTCCAAACAAAACAATTGAAATTTTACAGATACCTTTTGCCTGACCAAAAATTAAAGAACAATCCAAAGATATTAAACTATTGTAACTCTTCTAATTTGAAGGTGGCATCTTCCCTTACTCCACGCTCTGTTTGTTTAAGTGTGCAGCACTCTGTAGCATTATCGTGTTCGAAAAAGAAAATATGATTTTCGACCAATCCACGTTGCAAAAAAAGTTGCTTTTCTTCCAGTGTAAGTAAAGGCCTGGTGTCATAAGCCATCACATAAGGTACAGGAATGTGAGCCATTGAAGGGAACAAGTCTGCACAATAAATTACAGTTTTATTCCTGTATTCAATATGCGGTATCAGCATGCTTTCGGTATGGCCACTTACCGTTTTTAAATAAATATTAGGGTGAATGTCGCGAGAATCTTCGCCTGTAAATTTCAACTGCCCACTATCTTGAATAGGTAAGATATTTTCGGGCAAAAAAGATGCTTTTTCACGAGGATTTGGATGCGTTGCCCATTCCCAGTGTTTTTCGTTGCTCCAATAGGTAGCATTAGGAAAGGCAGGTACAAGTTTATCTCCATTACGGATAATAGCGCCTCCACAGTGGTCGAAATGCAGATGAGTAAGGATTACATCTGTTACATCATTGCATGAAAAACCATGTTTATTGAGATTTTTCTCAATGCTATCATCGCCATGTGGTTCATAATAGCTGAAAAACTTCTCACTTTGCTTATTTCCCAAGCCACAATCTATTAGAATCAGTTTCTTTCCATCTTCTATCAATAAACAACGCATAGCCCAGGTGCAAAGGTTGTTAGCATCGGGCGGGTTTAGTTTCTGCCAGATTGTTTTGGGTACCACCCCAAACATAGCGCCTCCATCCAGCTTAAAATACCCTGCGTTTATGGCATAAAGCTTCATCGTTTTGACATTGTGAGATTATAGCGCAACAAAATCATGTCAATAGCGGCAAGTGCACTCTCCTCCCCTTTATTTCCTAACTTACCCCCTGCTCGTTCCAGAGCTTGTTCTAATGTAAAAACAGTAAGCACCCCGAAAATAAAAGGGACATTTTTGCTAAGAGACAATTGCATTAAAGCTTGTGAAACAGTGCTATTAATATAAAAGTTGTGATCTGTGTCTCCCTTTATCACACAACCCAATACTATCACTGCATCTAAAGAATTATTTTCATGAAGCCAGCTAGCGGCAAGAGGTAGCTCATAAGCGCCGGGAGCGTAAGATGTGATGATATTATTTGACTTTACACCGCAATTTTTAAGCGTCTTTCGTGCTGCAGCGCATAATCTCTCTGTAATTTCTTTGTGATAAACCGAAACTACAATTCCTATTCGAGGATTGATAAGCCTGATGCGTTGAGCATAGTCTGAATGCTCTGTTTTTTTCAGTTTTCCGGACATGCGGCAACTTCAATGATGGAGTTTAATAATAAACCAATCTTCTCACCCCGGCAAGGTATTTGGCAAGGCGTATCACCTGCGACGTATAGCCGTATTCATTGTCGTACCAGGCATAAATTACCACTCTCTTGCCATCTTCTGCAACAATAGTGGCCTTGCTGTCTATTTCGCAAGCATGGCTGTTACCAATCACATCGCTCGAAACCAATTCATCACTCACCGAATAATCAATTTGCTCAACAAGATTGCCGTATAAAGAGGCATTTCTTAGGAGGCCATTTACTTCTTCAAGCGAGGTAACCGACTTAACTTGTAAACTCAAAATAGCGAGGCTTACATTAGCAACAGGTACGCGCACTGCATTGGAAGTCAATTTCCCCTTCATATGCGGAAAGACCTTTGTCACCGCTTTACCTGCCCCGGTTTCAGTTATTACCATATTGATTGGCGCTCCTCTCCCTCTACGCGATTTTTTGTGATAGTTGTCCAGGAGATTTTGATCATTTGTGTAAGCATGCACAGTCTCAATATGGCCCTGTTCAATACCCAAAGCCTCATCTATTACTTTTATGACAGGCACAATCGCATTGGTAGTACAACTTGCTGCAGAAAAAATTTTATGTTTATCCGCAGTGTAATCGAGGTGATTGACACCATAAACGATATTGGGAATATCGCCTTTGCCCGGTGCAGTAAGAATAACCAGGTCGCTACCTTTGGCTTTAAGATGCTCGGCTAATCCCTTTTCGTCTCTCCATGCACCGGTATTATCAATGATAATAGCATCTTGTATTCCATATTGAGTGTAATCTACCTCAGCAGGCGCTGAAGCAGAGATCATCTTCACCTTATGGCCGTTGATAATTATGCTTCCGCTCTCCGGATCGGCATCTACGGCTCCGGCAAATTTGCCATGGACAGAATCTTTTCTCAACAATGAAGCGCGTTTTTCAAGATCATCAGTGCCCCTTTCTCTAACAACAATGCCTTTAAGCCTCAACTGCTGGCCGCTACCGGCATGTTCTATCAATATGCGTGCCGCCAGACGGCCTATACGTCCAAATCCATATAATACAACATCGCGGGGCTTAAGAATTCTTCGCTCAGCGCCGATGAAATCTTTTAACTTATCAGCCACAAAGGAATCATAATCGCTATAATTACTTCCTTCTTCTATCCATTCTTTGCTCAGGCGGCCAAGATCTATTTTAGATGGAGCAAGATTAAGTTTATTTAATGCCCTGGTAAGATTCAAGGTAAGGTCGAGTGTGATAGGTATGCCTGAAAATTTTTGTACATACACATGGTCATTGATAATCTCACTAAGCCTTTTATCAAAAAGCTTTCTTCTGAACAATACAAGCTCCACGCTTTTATCAAGCTGGAGCCGGCTTGCAGTTTCCAGGAGTTCTAAAGCAGCTTTTTCATTGCTTATCCACTGGCTAAGCTCAATTTCATATTGGTCTCTCATGTTTTCGGGAATACTTTTTGTTTTGGCGGCAAAACTAAAAATATCGCAAATTATAGCGCATAAAGAATATCATCCGTAAATTCAGAAAT